>NZ_JBUEGC010000004.1:0-192787 GCF_054963655.1 Streptomyces sp. HSS9-12
CGAGGTCGTCGAACTCCGCGAACCCACCACGCTCACCTATCGGGCGACCATCGGCAGCATGTCCCAGGACCCGGCCGACCCGGCCGTCGAGGACCCCTCCTACGGCGGCCTCGCCAGCCCCCACGCCATGGCCCGGCTCTTCGCCGCCCTCGTCGGCGAGGTCGACGGCATCCGCCTCATCGCCCCCGACCGCACCGCCGAAATGGCCCGCCCCCACTCCAACGGCACCTGCGAGGTCATGCTGACCTCGCTCACCTGGGGCCTGGGCGTGCAGCTCGCGGACAGCGCGGTGTTCCCCGCCGACACGGGACTGAAGAATTCGTTCGGACTCAGTGGGGCGAACGGCGTCTTCGTTTTCGCAGACCCGGAACGCGAGCTGGCATTCGGCTATGTACCGAATATGGGTTCCGCGGTGATGGGCAGTATGGACGGACGCGTCCGCAGGCTCGTCGAGGCGGTTTTCCGCAGCGTCGACAGAATTGTTTGATCCACGCCACCCGTCCGAATCCGAAGGAGTCATCCGCCATGCGGATCCTGTTCCCGGCAGCACCGGGCTACGGCCTGATGCTGCCCCTCGTGCCGCTCGTCTGGGCGGCGCGCGCGGCGGGGCACGAAGTCCTGATCGCCACCACCGCCCACATGGCGAAGGCCGCCGCCTGGTCCGGGGCGCCGGTGGTCGACGTGTTCCCCCGCCGTGACGTCGGCGAGGACCTAGTCGCCGACCCGGACGGGCCCGTCCCCGACGCCGACCCGGACCTGCCCGAGGGGTACTGGGAACTCGCCCGCACCATGCGCCCGTTCGAGCTGTTCACCCTCGCCATGACCGAAGGAACGGTCGACGCCGGCCGCGACTTCGGCGCGGACCTCGTCGTCTACTGCTCCGACCACCAGGCCGGCAAACTGGCCGCCGTGGCCCTCGGCGTGCCCGCCCTGGAGGTTGGCAACCGGGTGTCCTGGTCGATGCGGGACCCCGGCGTGCGCGAGGCCGCCCGGAACAACGCCCGTCTCGGCGTTGTTCCGGACGACAGCCCCGTCGTCCTGCGACTGCGCGCCAAACTCGGCCTCGGCGAACGCGAGCCGGACCTCCTCGGCCGCATCGACCCCCGCGCCCCCAGCCTCGGCGGCCTGGAGCACGAGGAAGCCGACCCGTACGACGGCGTGCCCTGGCTGCCCATGCGCTACGTGCCCTACAACGGCGGCGCCGTCCTGCCCGACTGGGCGCTGCGCCGACCGGCCCGGCCCCGTATCTGCCTCACCCTCGGCACCGTCGCACCGCTGCTGCCGGGCGGCACCGCCACTCTGCGGCTGCTGATCGACGCCCTCGCCGCCCTGGACGCGGAAGTGGTCCTCGCCGACGACGAGACCGACCTGAGCGCGCTCGGCCCGCTGCCCGCCAATCTCGTCCCGGCCGGCTTCGTCCCCCTCTCCGGCATCCTGCGCGACTGCGCGCTCGTCGTCCACCACGGCGGATCGGGCACCACCGCGGCCGCGCTGCACTACGGCGTGCCCCAACTGCTCGTCCCCAGCGGCGCGGACAACGAACTGTGCGCCCGCCGGGTCGTCGAGCGCGGGGTCGGCCTGGCCGTGCCGCCGGAGACGGCGGACGCCGACCGGATCGCCGCGGCCGCCGTACGACTGCTCACGGAGGCCTCCTTCCGGCACGCGGCCGGACAGGTCCGGCGGGAGATGGCGGGGCAGCCGTCCCCCGGCGAGCTGATCGACCGCATCACCGCCGGCGTGGCCGCCTGAGGGCGTCATCACGCACACGAGCGCGCCGCGGGCGGGGTCCTGTCACCAGGTGCCCCGCCCGCGGCGCGTCCCGCTTGCGGGCCGACGGCCGCCTCAGTCGCGTACCCCGGACCGTTCCAGCGCGGTCATCGCCCGCTCCAGGACCGCGATCCGCTCCTCGACCCTGCCGGCCATCGCGGAGATCATGATGCCGAGCGTGGTGACACCCGCCTCCGCGTACTGCCGCATCCGCTCCGCGACCCGGTCCACCGGCCCGGTCAGCGCGGTCAGTTCCACGAATCCGGCCGGCACCGCCGCAGCGGCCCCCGTCCGGTCCCCCGCGGCCGCGCACCTGCCCACCTCGGTGGCGGCCTCGCCGAAGCCCAGCCGTGTCGCCAGCGCGATGTAGAAGTTCCGCTCCGGTGCCCCGATGCCCATCAGGTAGGCGTAATGGGTCCGGAGCAGGTCCACGCAACCGTCGGTGTCGTCGCCGATCGCGGTGGCCAGGCAAGGCATGACGTCGAAACCCGCCATCGGCAGGCCGGTCCGCGCACGGCCCGCCGCGACGTGCGCCACCGACTCTGCGACCTGCTCGGGTGCGGCGAACACCCCGATCCACCCGTCGGCGATCTCGCCCGCCAGCGCCAGGTTCCCCGGGCCGACCGCCCCCAGGTACACCGGTACGGGCGCGCCCGCCGTCTCGGTGATCACGTGCAGCGGGGCCGCACCCGAGCCGGAGGACGGCAGCTGGTAATGACGGCCGTCGTAGCGGACCGGCTCACCCGTCAGCGCCCGCCGTACGATCTCCACGTACTCCCGGGTCCGGGCCAGCGGCTCCGCGAACGAAACCCCGTACCAGCCCTCGGAGACGTCGGGGTTGGACACCCCCAGCCCCAGCCGGAACCGTCCGCCGGACAGCGACTGCAGGGTCGCGGCGGTCAGCGCGGCCAGCGCCGGGCTGCGGGCGGGGATCTGCATCACGGCGGAGCCGAGCGCGATCCGCTCGGTCCGGCCCGCGACCATGCCGAGCACGCTGGCGGCGTCCGAGCGGTAGCCCTCGGGGGCCAGCGCCACGTCATAGCCCAGCTGCTCGGCCGCGAGGGCCAGGTCCACGGCACCCTGGTAGCTCAGGTTCACACCAAGCTTCACGGTGTTTCCTCCTCTCAGATCAGCAGGTGGGCACCGCCGTCGGCGAGCACCACCTCGCCTGTGGTGTATGCAGCCCGGTGCAGGCCCATCACCAGCTCCGCGACGTCCTCGGGGGTGCCGGTGCGACGCAGCGGCACGGCTTCCCGCACCCGCGCGCGGATCTCGGTGAAGCCTTCCGTCCACGGGGTGTCGACCAGCCCCGGGGCGATGGCGTTCACCCGCACCTCGGGGCCGACCGTGGCGGCCAGCAGCCGGGTCATGTGGTTGACGGCGGCCTTGCTGACCGCGTACGGGACGGAACTGCCGGCCGGCCGCACCCCGGCCACCGAGGAGATGTTGACGACGTGGCCGGCCCCCGAGGCTCGCAGCAGCGGCATGGCGGCCACGGTGGTCTGCCAGGTGCCGACGACGTTGACGCCGAGGATGTCGCGCCACACCTCCCCGGTCACCGCGTCGAGATCCTTGTGCGGGATGGCCCGGGTGACACCGGCGTTGTTGACGAGGAGGTCGAGGACGCCGTACTCCTCGGCGACCTCGTCCAGCAACTGCCGGACCTGCCCCTCGTCCGAGATGTCCGCCTGGACAAAGCGCGCGTCGGGCAGCGACTCAGCGAGTCGGCGGCCCGCGTCGGCGCTGCGAGTCGCGTTGACCACCACCGCCATCCCCTCGGCGGAGAGTCTGCGGGCGACGGCGGCGCCGATCCCGGACGAGGATCCGGTCACCAGGGCGACGGGCTTACGGGGCATGAGGGGTTCTCCCTTCGGCGGGCGGCCGGGCCGGGCGGATCGGCCGCTCAACGGGACGCGTGCTGGACGTGCTCGGCGTGCTGGTCGTGCGCGACCCGGCGGGAGCGGTTGCGCACCGACCCGTCCGTGATCTCCAGTACGTCGCGGACCAGGCAGCTGGGGCCGACCTGCGGCTCCTTGACTCCGTGCCGCACGGTGAGCACCAGTGCGTAGAAGACCGCGTCGAAGTCGCCGTCCTCACGCGGGCTGAGGTCGATCATGTTGAACCAGTGCCGGCGCTGCACCGGGTCGTCGGCGAACCGCTCGTGGAAGGAGTGCAGTTCGGCGACAATGCCGGCGGGCGTCCGGGCCGGGGGGACACCGGGGGTGTGCTGGAACTCGCCGTCCAGCGTGAAGGTGTCGGCGTACTCCTCGAACCTCCCGCTGTCTAGGAACTGGACCTGGCGGGCGTAGTGCTGCCCGACCGCGGCGTAGAGATCGGCGAAGCTGCTGCCGACGGACGTCATCGGGTACTCCAGACGGGCTCGGGAACGACGGAGCGGGCGCCCGGGCACACGGGAGGTGCGCCGGGGCGCCCGCGAGCGCCGATCCTGTGAGCCGGTCCTCAAGACCCGCTCGAAGCGTCGTCCAGCCGCGTCAGGCGTGGCAGACGGGCCGGGACCCGCGGTAGGCGGCCATCTCCTTGAAGACGGTGCCCATCTCGACGATGACGGCTGACATGTCGAGCGCCGCGCCGTGGGCCCGGCCCCGCTCCTCGGCGAAGGCCCGGTGCAGATTGGGCACGAGGCGCTCCGGGTCCAGCAGGGCGGCGAAGGGTCCGAGGTCCGTTTCCCGCGCCAGTTCCAACGGGGACAGCCCGGCGTCGATACCCTGCCGGGCCAGCTCCTGCAGCCGGAGCAGGTACGCCTCCGTGGTGTCCAGCACCTCCGCGCCACCGACCATGCCGTGCCCGGCCACGACGACGGCCGGGTCGAGCGCCCGCATCCGCCCGATGGCACGCAGCGACCCGGCCACCGAGCCCATCGGCAGGAACGGGGTCACTCCGGACATCACCACGTCACCGGTGAACAGCACCCGCCGCTCGGGCACCCACACGGCGGTGTCGTTGGTGCTGTGGGCCACCTCCAGATGGATCAGCCTGGCCGTTAAATCGCCGATGTGCAGGGCCAGTTCGGTCTGATAGGTGGCCTGGGGCAACACCACCTCAACGGCTCCCCACTCCGCTTCCGGCCACACCTCGGTCAGGTGCAGACCGGCCGCCGCCATCTCGCGCCGCGTCTCGTGGTGCGCGTACACCACCGCCTCGGGGAACACGAAGTTGCCGAAGGTGTGATCCCCGTGCGAATGCGTGTTGACCACCGCGGACGGGACCGGCCGGCCCTGCTCCAGCACCACCTCGCGCAGCCGACGGGCCCGCGACTCGGTGGCCACGGTGTCGACCAGCACGGAGCGGCCCTCCGAGACGAGAAGCCCGGCGTTGTTCAGACACCAGCTGCCGTCCGGCTGGACATAGGCGAACACCCCGTCCGCGACTTCTTCCAAAAAGCCGCCCCCGACCGCGGTTTCATTCCCACCCATGGCCGCGCTCACGTGAGTATGTAGTCGCGCAGCGACAGGTCGGTGGCGTTCGACAGCAGCTCCCGGTGGAGGTTCTGGAGTCGGCCCGAGGGCTCAACGCCCAGTTCCCCGATCAGCGCCTTCCGCAGATCACGGAAGACCTCCAGGGCACGCCACCCCGCCCCCGACCGCTGGTAGGCGATCATCAGGCAGGCGGCCAGCTTCTCGTGCAGCGGGTGCTGTTCCACCAGCTTGCGCAATTCCGGAACAAGGGTCGCGCTCTTTCCCAGCCAAAGGTCGGATAGGATACGCTGCTCAAGAACCTGCATTCGCACTTCGTTAAGGCCCGTCAGTTCCATGGACAGCACCCGGCCCACCGGGACGTCCATCAATGCGGGGCCGCGCCACAATTCCAGCGCCTGATGCAGGTACTTTGACGCGGCGGCAGCATCACCGCGCTCCAGCGCATTGTCTCCGGATCCGGCCAGGAACTCGAATTCGACCAGGTCGAAAGACCTGGGCTTGACGGTGATCTGGTAGCCGTTGAAGCGGGTGGTCAGCAGATCCTTAGGTGTGAGCCCAGCGTCCTCCGGCAGCGCCTCCACGATGAGTCTGCGCAGGTGGAGAACGTATGTCTGGAGAGTGGTCATACCGCTCCGGGGGATGCCCTCACCCCACACCTCCTCCATCAGGGTCGGCACCTGGACGACCCGACCGCAGCGCAGGGCGAGGAGTGCAAGCAATTGCCGCGGTTTCCCCGCAGTGGGAACGATGGACTGCCCGTCGATTTCAACGCGTAATGGTCCGAGCACACCTATTTCTGCGAACGGCAGCGACTCCAGCGGTCGAGAGGAATCCTTTGACATTCTGTTAACCTCCCCGTTTAAGTGGATCGGTGGTCGGCCGATCCCACGTTCGACAAAGGCTACGTCGACGTCAAGTCAAGATCAAGGAAAATTCGACCATCCGGCAGGGTTCTGTTGCGGCCCTCACAGGCATCCGATTCGCACACCCTCCCACCTGTGGTAACGCGCGCCGGGGTGATTAGCCGGACCTTCGAACAGGCCATACCGACTGGCCGCACACGAACCCGCGCCCGGTCGACCGAGGACCGCTGTGACATATGTCCCACGACTCGTCCGCGGCTCTAGCGGTGCTGTAGCGGGCCTGTACCGGTGCCCGATCGGCCCGGCCGACGGTGGCTGCCTGTACCGACCGCAAGGAGAGCCGCCTGATGTTCCACCAGATCCGGTCAGCGCCCCCGGCCCCCGAAGCGGCGACGGTGAGCGCGCTTGCCGCAGGCCGGGCCACGGCCGCCGAAGCCGCCCGCTCGCTGGACCCGGACGTCGTACGAGCGCTGCTCCAGGCAGGCTTCGCCCGGCACTTCGTGCCCGAGGCCCACGGCGGCCGGGGCGGCGGCTTCACCGCCGTCACCGACGCGGTCGCCACGATCGCGGCCGCCTGTCCGGCCACCGCCTGGTGTGCCTCCATCGCCCTCAGCCTGTCCCGGATGGCGGCCTTCCTGCCCGAGGAGGGCCGCAAGCGGCTTTGGGAGGCCGGTCCAGACACCCTGGTCGTCGGCTCCGTCTCGCCGCGCGGCCGGGCCCTGCCGAAGGACGGGGGCTGGCAGTTGACCGGAACCTGGCCGTACGTCAGCGCCGTCGAACACTCCGACTGGGCGCTGGTGCTCGGGCTGGCCAAGGCCCCGGACACCCCAGCCGAGCGGCGGATCTTCGCACTGCCGCGCTCAGCCTACGCCGTCGAGCGCACCTGGTCGGACATCGGGATGCGGGCCACCGGCAGCCATACCCTCACCGTCGACGACGTCCACGTCCCCGAGGCGCTGTCCTTTCCGGCCGACGACCTGATGGCCGGGCGCCTCCCCACGGACGCGCCCGACGTCAGCTCCGGAGCCGACCGTCCGGCCGTGCCGCTCGCCGCCGTGAACGGACTGTTCTTCTGCCTGCCGATGCTCGGCGCCGCCGAGGGCGCTCTCGCGCACTGGTCCGTGTACGCGGAGCACCAGCTGCGGGCCGAGGGCTCCGGGGGCCCGGGGCCGGGACGTACCTTCTACGAGGAGACCCTGGCCCGGGCATCGGGCTCGATCGACGCCGCCCGCCTGCTGCTGGAGAGGGTCGCTGCGGTGGCCGACTCCGGCCGGGAGATCACCGCGCTGGAGACGGCGCGCGCCCAGCGCGACTGCGCGCTGGTGGCCGACCTGCTGGTCGGGGCCGTGGACCGGCTGTTCCGGGCATCCGGGACGGCCGGGCACAGCGAGGACTCACCGCTTCAGCGGCTGTGGCGGGACGTCCACTCGGCCGCCGGGCACATCGTGCTCCAGTTCGGCCCCAACGCGAGCGCCTACGCAGCCCGGGCACTGTCCACCGGCCCGGCCGAGCGGTAGTGGACATCCCACGCCCCGGCCGGCCTCTCCATCGGGGGCCGGCCCGGGCACATCGCGTTCAGGCGGCCGGCGGCGGCCCGGGCGGAAAGGGGATCTCGGAGAGCAGCGGCAACAGCGACTCCTCCTCGTAGTCGAGGTGGGCGTTCAGCTCCGAGGACATCTGGGCCAGCTCCTTGCGGAACCGCTCCGGTTCGGTGCTCGTGATGTCGGAAAGCAGCGCGCTCAGCTCCTGCTGCAGCCGCGCCACCGTGACGTGTTCGGTCCGCAGCCGCTCGAAGACGTCCGCCAGGTGCGGGTTCTGCGCCGCGAGCGCGGGGAACATGTGGGCGTCCTCACCGGTGTGGTGGACCTCCAGCGTCTGGCAGAAGGCCAGGCAGTGCTGGCGGATCTGGAGCCCGAGCCCCACCGTCGGCACCGCCCCCTCGCCCTCGTGCGCGGCAGTCTTCGCGAAGTATTCGTCCACCTCGGCACTCACGTGCCGCAGTTGCCCGCGCAGCCACACGTGCACCTCGACCAGCTTGTCGGCCAGGCTCCGCACCTGCGCCGGGCCCTCGCCCGGAGCGGGGTCGCTCTTCTGTAGCGCCACCACGGGCAGGACACGGCTGGTGTTCTCCTGGTACTCGCCGTAGCCCGGCTCCGAGGCCACTACGTGCGCGAACAGCCGGTCGCGGTGCGCGCCCTCGGCCGGCACCGCGACCGCCTCGAAGGAGTCGGCGCCGAACTCCACCTGCACCAGCGGGTTCGCGAGCACGTTGTGGTACCAGTCGGGGTGTTTGGGTCCGCCCAGGTTGGAGCCGACGACCAAGAGCTCGTCGCCATGGGTCACATAGCCCAGCGGGACGGTCCGCTCCTCGCCTGACTTGGCGCCGGTGGTGGTGAGCAGCAGCAGGTCACTGCCCTCGAAATAGCCGCCGACCTTTCCCTGGTTCGCGCGGAACTCGTCGATGACGGACTGATTGAAGGACATACGAGGTCGGACTCCTTGGTGAGGCGACAGAAGAAGGAAGAAGGAGGGGAGGGGGTGCGTGCGCGCGCATAGGGCCGTACCAGCGGCAGAGGTGCTGGAAGCGGGCCTGCCGGAAACGGCAGTGCGGACACGGAGTAAATGGCACGGCCGACTAGAGCAGCGGTGCGGGCACGCCGAGGTGCCTGTCAGGCAGAGCCTGTGAGGAGAGAACGCATGGGATGGTCCCTGATGTGTGGGTGGTCGCCCGGTCACCGGCCGGCCCAGTTCTCTTTGGCCGGTGCCACGCGCCACGTCTCTCATTAGAACGAGCGCTCAGGGATCTTGTCAACGCGGCCCAATCAGCCCCCTGGCCGGATTCAAGCAATGCCCGAGTACCCCTTCCCACACTGCGGCCGACGACCTTACGGCAGGGGGCGCGATGCACTCCACGAACACGACACGACGACGGTTCCTCGGTTTCGGCGCGGCAGCGGGCAGCGCCGTACTGTTCGGAACCGCAAGCGGAGGCGGCACGGCGGTCGCCGCCGAACGGAACCGCCGCCGGACCGGATACCCGGATGTCCTGAACCTGCCCAACGGCTTCCACCCGGCCGGCATCGGCATCGGCCCGGCACCGTACGCCTACTTCGGCTCGCTGCTCGGCGGAGCGGTCTACCGGGCCTCACTGCTCACCGGCAAGGGCAAGGTGATCAATCCGGGCCTGGGGGAGGGCTACTACGCCGTCGGACTGCAGGTGGACGAGCGGCAACGGGTGTTCGTCGCCGGCGGCTGGGGACGGCTGATCACCGTGATGGACGGGATCACTGGGAAGGTCATCCAGACGTACGAGGTCGGCAACGCCGACACCTTCGTCGACCACGTGGTCCTTACGCCGCGCGCCGCCTGGTTCACCGACTCCTTCAACGGGCGGCTGTTCGGCCTGCCGCTCGGGCCGCGCGGAGCGCTCCCGACACGCGACCAGGTGGTGACCCTGAAGCTGGGCGGCGAATGGATCCAGGGCCCGTCGGACGGGCTCACCGCGACGGGCATCGCGGCCACCCCGGACGGTTCCGCGCTCGTCGTCGTCAACATTCACGCCCACGGCGGCAGTCTGTTCCGGGTCGCCCCGGCAACCGGCGACGCCCGCCGAATCGACCTGGGCAGGGTCACACTGCCCACCACCAACGGGATACTGGTGCACGGCCGCACCCTGTACGCGCCCCGCATGAACGACCTCGCGGTCCTGCGCCTCGACCCGACCGGCCACAACGCCCGCCTGGTCCGCACGGTCACCGACCCGCGCTTCGAGACCCCCTGCGCGGCCGCCATTCACGGCAACCGCATCTACCTGCCCAACTCCCGCTTCCCGCAGCCTCCGGAGCCGGACCTCCCGTACAACGCGGTGGCGCTCTCCCTGCCGCTGTAGCGGCATCGAGGGAAGCGACGGGCCGCACTGTTCCCCGGGGAGGGCACGCCGCCCGCCGGCGAAGGGTCCGGAACCGACCAGCGAGGGCCAGCGTGCGAGGGGAAGACACCTGTGTTCGCCCTTAACCGATCTGGCCGGTATCAACTGATCCGTCCTACCCCTCATCGAGTCCGGCACCGTACGACCGGGTGAGCGCTGACTGCTCCTGGAGGTGGGCGGCGGCTTCACCTGGTCGGCCGCGGTGCTCGACGTCGTCGATGGGCCGGAATGGCGGCCGCAGGGCAACGACCCTCAATTACCGCTCTTTCCGCCGGAACTCAAGCAGATCTTTAGTACCACCGAGCAGAGTCGGGGCCGACCCGCATGAACTGGAGGGGAATCCCATGACGATCGATGATCTCCGCGGGAGGATCGTCTTCGACTCGGACGCCTTCCGTTCGCGAGCAGCGGCGGAGATCGACCTCGATCTGGGGGCGCAGGGTCTGAGCCACCGCGAGAGCCACCAGATGGACCGGGTCGCCCAGTTCGCCGTTACGTTTACGCGCGAGGCCCTGGCCAACAGCGGGCTGGATCTCGGCGCCGTGGATCCGGGCCGGCCAGGGGTGAGCGTAGGCAGCGCGGTCGGCGCGGCCATCACCCTGCCGGAAGACCGACAAACCCCGGCCAGGCTACGCGCTGCCACCGAGGAGATCCCGCACTCGTCCTGCCTGGCCAAGGCCCGCGCGATCCCCACGGAGATCGCGGCACAGCCCGTTCCCGCCGAGGTGGTGGCCAGGCTGAAGGCCCTCGCCCATGGGTAGCCGGGCCACCGAGCCATCCCCACCGGCCGCGTGCGACGCCGTTATCTGCGAAGGAGCCGTATGAAGGCGCTTGTCTTGGCAGGCGGGACTGGGACCCGTCTGCGACCCATCACCCACACCTCCGCCAAACAACTGGTGCCGGTGGCCAACAAACCCGTTCTCTTCTACGGCCTCGAGGCGATCGCCGAGTCCGGCATCACCGAGGTCGGCGTCATCGTCGGGGACACTGCGGACGAGATCCGCAGCGCCGTCGGCGACGGTTCCCGGTTCGGCATCGACGTGACGTACATTCCGCAGGGTGCGCCGCTCGGACTCGCGCACGCCGTGCTCATCGCCCGGGACTTCCTCGGTGACGACGACTTCGTGATGTATCTCGGCGACAACTTCATCGTCGGCGGGATCACCAGCCTTGTGGCCGACTTCCAGTCCGGCCGTCCCGACGCGAGCATCCTGTTGACGCGGGTGCCCGACCCGCGGTCGTTCGGGGTGGCGGAGCTCGACTCCGGCGGCCGGGTCGTCTCGTTGACGGAGAAACCGGAGTTTCCCAAGAGCGACCTCGCGCTGGTCGGCGTCTATCTGTTCACCCCGGCCATCCACGACGCGGTACGGGCCATCACGCCGTCACAGCGTGGCGAGCTCGAGATCACGCATGCCGTCCAGTGGCTGATCGACCAGCGGCGGGACGTCCGGTCCACCACCATCTCGGGGTATTGGAAGGACACCGGCAACGTCACCGACATGCTGGAGGTCAACCGTTCGGTGCTGGAGGGCATCGAGCCCGGCGTAGAGGGAATGGTCGACGACAGCACCGAGATCATCGGCCGGGTCCGGATCGAGAAGGGTGCTCGGATCAGTAGCAGCCGCATCGTGGGTCCCGCGATCATCGGAGCCTCCACCGTGGTCCGCGACTCCTACATCGGCCCGTTCACCTCCATTTCGGAGAGCTGCCGTATCGAGGACAGCGAGATCGAGTACTCCATCGTGCTCCGCGACTCCGCGCTCATGGGCGTTCGTCGCGTCGATGCCTCGCTCATCGGCCGGGGCGTGCGCGTCCTGCCCGCCCCACGCAATTCTTCCGCCCATCGGCTGGTGCTCGGTGATCACAGCGAGGTGCAGGTCCCGTCATGACAACGCGCATTCTGGTGACCGGCGGTGCCGGTTTCATCGGGTCCCACTACGTCCGTACCCTGCTGGGTCCGCAGGGGCCCCGGGACGTTTCGGTGACCGTGCTGGACAAGCTCACCTACGCCGGGAACACGGCCAGTCTGCACGCGGTGCGCGAGCATGAGGCATTCGGCTTCGTGAGGGGCGACATCTGCGACTCGGACCTCGTCGCGCGGTTGATGAGCGACCACGACCAGGTCGTGCATTTCGCGGCCGAGTCCCATGTGGACCGCTCCATCGACGGCGGCGCCGAGTTCGTCCGGACCAATGTGCTGGGCACGCACACGCTGGTCGATGCCGCCCATCGGGCCGGCATCGACACCTTCGTGCACATTTCGACCGACGAGGTGTACGGCTCGATAGAAGAAGGTTCATGGACCGAGAACGAACCGCTGCGGCCCAATTCCCCTTACTCGTCCTCGAAGGCGTCCAGTGACCTGATCGCGCTGTCCTACCATCGCACACACGGACTGGATGTACGCGTGACCCGCTGTTCCAATAATTACGGTCACCATCACTTCCCCGAAAAACTGATCCCGCTGTTCGTCACCAATCTGCTGGACGGCAAGAAGGTGCCCTTGTACGGCGACGGCGGCAACGTCCGGGACTGGCTCCATGTGGACGACCACGTCCGAGCCGTCGAACTCGTACGCACGCGTGGTCGCGCGGGCGAGGTCTACAACATCGGGGGTGGAACCGAGCTCGCCAACAAGGATCTCACCGCCCTGATCCTCGACGCGTGCGGGGCTCGATGGGATACCAGCGTGATGTATGTGGAGGACCGCAAGGGCCACGACCGGCGGTACTCCGTCGACTGGACCAAGATCCGCGAAGAGCTCGGTTACGAACCCCTGGTGGAGCTCGAGCAGGGCCTGCGCGAGACCGTGCAGTGGTACCGCGATCAGCGTGTGTGGTGGGAGCCGCTGCTGGAGCGGGCCGCACTGTGACAACCGCCGATGAGCCGGCCTGGCTCGTGACCGGAGCCGACGGGATGCTGGCCCGTGATCTCCTGGCCCGGCTGGAGCAGGCCGGAATCTCCGCGGTGGGGGTCGGCCGTTCCGGCCTCGACATCACCGATCCCGACGCGGTGCGGAGGGTCCTGCGGGCCCACCGTCCGGCCCTGGTGGTCAACTGCGCGGCGTGGACCGCAGTGGACGAGGCGGAGGAGAGGGAGGCCGAGGCCCACGCCGTCAACGGGACGGGCCCCCGCCTCCTCGCGGAGGAATGCGGCGCTCTGCGAACCGTACTGCTGCAGGTCTCGACGGACTACGTCTTCGACGGCAGCGCCACGCGACCGTACTCCGAGGACGCGCCGACCGCTCCGCGGACTGCCTACGGCCGAAGCAAGCTGGCAGGGGAACGGGCCGTTCTGAGGGCACTCCCCCACACCGGCTATGTGGTCCGCACAGCGTGGCTGTTCGGGGAGCACGGGCACAGTTTCGTGCGAACGATGATGGGGCTGGCGTGCGGGACGGGCCCTGTCGACGTCGTCGACGATCAACGGGGCCAGCCCACCTGGACGGGAGATCTCGCCGACCGTCTGGTCCTCCTGGGGCGTGCCGCGCTCGCGGGGACCGCCCCGCCCGGGATCTACCACGGCACCAGCGCCGGGGACGCCACGTGGTTCGCGCTCGCCGCAGAGGTTTTCACCCTGCTCGGCGCGGATACCTCACGGGTACGCCCCGTCTCCAGTGACAGGTTCGTGCGACCCGCGGCGCGGCCGACGTACAGCGTGCTGGGGCACGACCGCTGGCGACAGGCCGGTATCGAGCCGATGAGCCACTGGCGGGAGGCAGTGGCCAGAGCATGGCCGAGCATGTGCCGCGCCGAAGCGACCGGCCCACGGCGCTCGGTGCGGTCGGGACCTGCCGGTTCCTCACCCCGCTCGTCCTGACCGGAGTTCGCCGCGCACTTGTCGCCCTTACCGCCACCGCCCTACCGAGGTGCCCATACCCATGCGACCACTCTCCATCGAGGGCTCGTGGATTCACGAGCCCAAAGTCTTCCCCGATGAGCGGGGGAGCGTCCACGAGCTGTTCCAGGGCCGCACACTGCGTGGAGCCCTGGGCCAAAATCTCAAGCTCGCCCAGGCCAACTGCTCCATCTCCCGGCGCGGCACCCTGCGCGGCATCCACTTCGCGGACGTGCCACCGGGCCAGGCAAAATACGTAGCCTGCGTCCGGGGCGCGGTGCTGGACGTCATCGTCGACATCCGCGTCGGTTCACCGACCTTCGGCCGGTGGGAGGGCGTACGCCTTGACGATCAGGCCCACCACGCCGTCTATCTGTCCGAGGGCCTTGGACACGCCTTTCTCGCCCTGACCAACAACACCATCGTCGTCTATCTGTGCTCGGAGGGCTACAACCCTGACCGCGAACACGGTATCCACCCTCTGGATCCGGATCTCGCTATCGAGTGGCCCGACGACATTCCCTTTCTGATGTCGCCGAAGGACGAAAAGGCACCGACTCTCGCGTCCGCCAGGCGAAGTGGTCTGCTGCCGGACTACGAGCGCTGTGGGGCGTTCCTCCGGGGGCTGCGCGACAGCTGACCCGGCGCGGAATGCGCGACGCGACCTGAACAGCACTGAAGATCCGCCATCTTGAAGTTGCTGGTCACGGGGCTGGTGTGGGTGGCGTGACGGACGTGCAGGCGGAGCTTGGCCTGGTCGCCGGCTGGGAGGAGAGGGAACTGCGGCGCCGGATCGGGTCGCGCGAGCACACTATCGGCGAGGACTTCGCCCTGGAGGCCCCGCTGCTGGGGCCGCTGCCCGAGGACGGCTTCGAGGTCCGCCACTCGCTGGAGGTGCGGGTGGACCGCTAATGCCACGGTGACGGTCCGCACCAACCGCCACTCGGTACCCGCCCGCCTGATCGGGGCCCGGGTCCGTGTCATGGCCGGCGGCCTTGACCTGGTCATCTACCACGGCCGCACCGAGGTCGCCCGGCACCCGAGGCTGGCCGGCAGCGGTAGACGGTCCCTGCAACTGGACCACTACCTGGAGGTGCTGCTGGGCAAGCCCGGCGCGCTGGAACGCGCCGACGTCCTGGCCCAGGCACGCCGCACCGGCGCCTTCACCCTCGACCACGCTCAGTTGTGGGAGAAGGCCCGCGACGTCCTGGGCGAGGACGAGGGCACCCGCACGCTGGTCGAATCCCACGCGGGCCGCCCCAGAGCCGTGAGGGTCCGCTCCAACAGGCCGATGTCGTTGTCGATGGTCACCGGGCTGAATCCGCGGGCCCTCCAGGACGCGACGAACGCGTCCACGCACGCCGCCTGGAACCGCCACGGATCCGTCGTCAGCGGCTCCTGCGGGACGGCCCCGCCCGCGATGACCTGGAGTCTCGCCTCGGCCACCGGCACACCTTCCTCGCACCTGAACGGTCAAGGCAGCACCTGGAGAACCTCGGTGCCACCGCGAGATTCAACGAGGACCGCCAGACCGGGATACGGCCAGGTGGCAGCAGCAACTCATCTGAGAGAACAAGTGCCGGCCCCAGATGGCTGGGCGAAGACCTTCACCGACCCCAGGCTCTGCGCGGTGGCAATCGTCGACCGGCTGACCTTCCGGGCCACGATCGTCGGGACCGGCACCGAGTCCTACCGCCTCAAGCACGCACGCAGCGCCATCTCAAAGAACATGCAGGTCGAACTCTCGGACACCGAGCCACCCAACCCCGACCTCCCGACCCAGGGTGGGCCCAAATCAGCGAAGCACAATCAGTCGTACTGATACGACAGGCTGGGCACGAATCAGAGCAGCACGGTGGTCCATTTTCGGAGTGACATAGCCACCGGGATCTGCCGATCGGCCCAGTGGGCGGGTTCCGTCGTCATGAGAGCCATGGTGCCGCCAGGCACTGACAGTGGATCTCCTGCGATCACGCAGGCCGCGGCCCCCCGCCACCGGGTCCGTTCCTCTCGCCGAGGGGATGGCTCGCCAGGTCACCGGAACCCGCACGCGAAGCCCCTATGATTCGGATGCTCGCGTACGGGTTCCGGTGACCTGGCGTCCAGGATTCCCGGAACCCGCGCGCCTGGTCGTGCGGCGGCGGGATGCCGTCGCCTGCTTCGACGGTAAACCTGTACCTGGGTACCGGATGCAAGCCCTGGTGCCCGCATCGCGCAGGTCAGCGGGGCAGGGTCTGGGTGATGCGCCACAGCCGGCGGGGCAACTCGCCTTCTTCGAAGGCGTGAACCTCGTTCAGAGTCCAGCCGTCGGCGAGGGCGTCGACCAGGTGCCGGGGGAAGAAATGCACGGCAAAGCCGCCGTGCTCGAAGATGTCGTCGCCGTGCGCGGTGCCCGCGCCGTAGTGGGCATCGCCGGTGTTCCGAACGGTGTAGACGAAGACGCCGCCCGGGCGCAAGACCCGGCGGACTTCGCCGACCAGGGCGTGGATCTCCTGGGTGGACAGGGCCATGCACAGCAGCATGTGCGCGAAGACCGCGTCCACGGAGGCATCGGACAGGGGCAGCGGTTCGCGTACGTCGTGCACCGCGGTGGTTATCCGCTCGTCGATGCCCTGCTCCCGGGCGGCATCCCGGAGCTGTTCGAGACCGACGGGGCTGAAGTCGGTGGCCTGGACCGTGAAGCCCTCGCGGGCGAAGTACAGAGCGTCCCGGCCGTGGCCGGCGCCGAGCTCCAACACCTCCGTGGCCCCAGCCGCGCGGAACACTTCGGCGGCGCGGACGGCGGGCGCGGAGGGCTGCCCGCCGTACATACCCGGGTGGGCGGCGTAGGTGTGCTGCCAGTGCCGGAGCTGCACGTCGGCCAGGTCCTGTGCGTCGTTCACGTCTGGTCGCTCCCCTTGCCCGGGCGGGCGCTGGTCAGGGCCTGGTGCAGCTGGTCAGCGGCTGGGACGCCGGCCAGGCCGTCCGGGGTCAGGTACACCCGGCAGGTCAGGCCCGTTGCCCGGCCGGGCTCGGTGAACAGGTCGCGTCCGTTGACCAGGAACGTCGGCGAGCCTATGAAGTGGACGGCCTCAGCCTCGGCCTGGTCGGCGATCACCCGGGTGGTGACAGCGATGTCGTGCAGACCCATGTCGTCAAGAACCTGGTGCAGCCGTTCGGTCGCAAGCTGAGTGTTCGGGCAGTCCGCGACGACCAGCAGTTCGATGTCCATGTCGTCAGGATCGCTCGTCTCGGGGGTGGGGCGTGAGTGTCAGGTACAGCAGTCGCATCCCCGACGGCACCCGCATGTGTCCGTCGTGCCGCTGGACGGCGTCAGCGCGGCGGGGGTCGCGCAGCAGCCCTTGCCCTGCCAGGCGTCGCGCCCTTCCTTGACCGCGATGGCGGCGATGGCGAGGGCGGCGACGGGGTCGGCCCAGGCCCAGCCGAATGCGAGGTTGGCCAGCAGGCCGACCAGGAGGACCGCGGAGAGGCAGGTGCACAGCAGGGTCTGCTTGGAGTCGGCGACAGCGCTGGCGGAACCGAGTTCTCGGCCGGCCTTGCGCTGGGCGGCCGACAGGAACGGCATGACGGCCAGGGAGAGAGCGGCGAGCACGATGCCGGGGACCGAGTGCTCGGCTTCCCCGGCGCCGGCGAGGGCGCGTGCGGACTCGATGGTGACGTAGAGGGCGAGGGCGAAGAAGGAGACAGCGATGATCCGCAGTGTCTTCTTCTCGCGGGCCTCCCTGGCGGCGTGGTCACGGGCGGAGAACTGCCAGGCGACGGCGGTGGCGGAGGAGACCTCGATGACGGAGTCGAGGCCGAATCCGATCAGGGCGGTGGACGAGGCGAGCGTGCCCGCAGTGACCGCGACGATCGCCTCGATGACGTTGTAGGTGATCGTCGCGGCGACCAGCAGGCGTATGCGCCGGGTCAGCGCGTCGCGGCGGGACGGGCTCGGGCCGAGGGATATCGCGGTCATTCAGCAGCAGCCCTTCTCGTCGGCATCCGGGCAGGTGCGGTCGGCCTCGACGGCGACGACCGCGGCGCGCAGGTCGTCGAGTGCGTGGCCGAGGCGCTCGTCGACGAGTTCGTAGCGAGTGCGGCGTCCGTCCGGGACGGTGACGACGAGGCCGCAGTCGCGCAGGCAGGCCAGGTGGTTGGAGAGCCGGGTGCGGGAGATTTCCAGCGCGTCGGCGAGGTCGGCGGGGTAGGCCGGGGCCTCGCGCAGGGCGAGCAGGATGCGGCAGCGGATCGGGTCGGCCAGGGCGCGCCCGAACCGGGCGAGCACTTCGATGTCGGCAGCGAGAGTCAGCACCCTTCGACGGTACAGGAAATCGTGAATTCATGGAACCGTGGACTATTTGGGGGCGGTTCGGCGCCGGGAGACTTCGGCGGCATACCCAGGGCCGAAGCCTGCGCGTTCGCGCTGCCAGGTGTCGGCGGTGCTCTGGTGGAAGCCCAGCAGTCGGCTGACGACGACTGACGGCACCTCGGAGGTGATGTCCATCAGGGCTGTGTTGCGGCGGAGCCGGGAGCGCCCTTTCGCCTCGTCGGCCGGGCTGGCATGACCTTTGCGGCGCCGTACGAGCTGACGGACGAGGTCGTCCAGCGGGGCGGGCAGCTCCACCGGGACGCGCCCGAGCCGGAGGGTGACCGTGTCGCCGTGGTCGGTGACCTGGTCGGTAGTGAGCTGGGTGATGCGGCTGGTCGGCTGGGCGAACAGCAGGAGCAGCAGTCCGGCGGCCCGGTCGACGGCATGCAGGTCCTCGTCGCCGACGAGGCGGCGGACCATGGCCCAGCGCTGGTCCTGGGCCAGGAGGTTCACGCTGAAGTCAGCGGGCGGCACGGGGGTTTGCAGCGCTCGGGTGTAGCCGCGGCGGCTGGTCCAGTTGAGGAAGACGCGCACCAGGCTCCGGGCGCCAGGTCCTCGGCGAGCCAGGCATCGAGGCGGTCCGGTGCCGCAGGTCGCCGTGGGCAGCTGGTGGCAGCGCTTGCACACGGCTCCGGCCTCGGTCCGTGCAATGACCTCACCGGGTGTGCCGCACTGGCTGCAGAGGTCGAAGTTGAGCGGGTCGGCCCGGTTGCAGTTCTGGCACAAAGGCTCGCCGTCGAGGGTGTGTCCGGCGACGTACCGGGACTTCCCGCACTGGGCGCGCGTCTGGGGACGTGCATCACGCCGGCAGATCCGGCAGCAGCGGAGGTTGTCGAGGACCATGGTCAGCTCGGCGGCGCGGCGGCAGAAGGGGCAGGGCGGGTCGATCAGGCCGGTGGCGCCGTGGTCGAGCAGGGCCCGGATGAGGCATACATCAACAGTAACCGGCTCAACCAATTCGGGATTCGACACCTCGAAGAGGAATTGAGTCAGCAAATCCACATCCGTTTCGTCGACCTCTACGCGGTCCATTATGTGAACTGCTTCAGCCCGAAGTCCAGCCCGGGCGGTGGCGCAGGCGGGTGGGGCGACGGTGCTGCTACGCCGGCATCGATCCGACCCCGCACTTTGCCTTTGAGGTGCGGGGCCCGATCTCAGCGGAGGTGAAACGACTCAGGGAAGTTGGCGTCCCATCTTTGCCGACTGCCGGTTATAGCCCTTGGTGTCCCACCACTCTTCCAGCAGGGTATGGACCATGTGCACGAGCTGCCGGAGTCGGTCAGGATCGGGGGCGGTTGAGGTAAGCACATCGACAAAGGACTTGTCGTCCCATGGAAGAGTGAACACCCAGCGCTCGTCCTGGTGCCCTTGGCGCGTCACAGTGAGCCAGTACGTCAACGTCGCACTCCGGTCAGGGTGGTGCTCGACCGCGAGATCAGTGATGTTGAACCCGACCTTGCCGTCACCGGTGGTGTATGAGCGAGCCAGGGCCCGCTCAGCAGGCGTCTGGGCCGCCATATGGCCACCTGCCCTTTCACCTCGTCTGCGAGTGCGAGCCCCCAACATAGTGGCTAACACCTGGCGGCGGCAGGCTGGGCGACCTTGTACGCGGTCAGGAGGTCACTGGATCCGGCCGGGGTTCCCAGGATGGTGCGGAACTTTTCGATGCGCGGGCATGTTTGGGTGTAGGTGGAGTACCCGCCGCGGCCATTGGGATCTCCGGACCAGATGGCGGCGCCTATCTTCCTGTCCATCGTGCGGTTCCAGCCGTGACGCAGCTTGATGTGCTTCCAGCCCCACGTCCTGGTGCCGCAGCGTAATGTGTACGTCGCGGGTCCCCGAAAGTACTCTCGCACGACATAGTTGCGACTGTGGCTCCTGCATGTCGCGTCGATGCTATTGACGGCGACTTTGACGGTCGTGCCGCTCGAAGAGTTTGCAGCCGACGCAGAATCAGCTGTCGGGATTGCCAAAGCCGATGCGGCGACGGCAGCGGCCAGCGCTGTCTTTACAATCGGGAAGCGTTGAGACGCAAGAGTTCCCCCTGTGAAGTATCCCCCGTGATCGTCGGGGCCTGGCGTGGTTGGCCTTGTCCCCGAGGCCGTGATCAGCACACCATTCCTGACCATGTACGGTCAACGTAGATAGGATCGTTCCGGCCATCCCGACCACGTATCTGCGAACGCGGTCGAAAATGTGGAGTCCTGCGAACTAACTGATCGTTTCAGAATGAGATCGGTGTGTCGGCTGGTAGTTGGGATCTCCGCGGGCAGGGTCTGCGAGGTGCTCGACGATCTTGTCCCCGATGACCTGTGGGAGCGCATAGCTCCGCCGCTTCCGCCGCACCCCTGAGCGCAGGCACCGGCATCCGGCCGGCTTCGGGTGCCTGATCGAGTCGCGCTGGCCGGGATCGTCTACATGCTGCGCAAGCGTGTGGCGTGGCGGGATGTTCCCGCTCCGATGCTGGGCTGCTCAGGGGTGACCCGCCTGGCGTCGGCTGCGGGACTGGACCGAGGCAGGGGCCTGGCCGGCTGCACGCGATACACCTGGATGGAGGACTGCGCGGTCGACTGCTTCCACGTCAGGTCTCTCAAAGGGGGACCATGTCGGACCGTCGCCGGTCGACCGCGGCCTCCCCGGCTCCTCGACAAGCACCACCGCCTGCCATGGAAGCGCGGCATCAAGCCCCTCATCCCCCACCGCACCTTCGCCTGGCTCCACCAGTTCAAACGACTCCGCGTCCGCTACGAACGCAAAGCGGACCTCCATCAAGCTCTGCTGGAACTGGCCTGCAGCAGCATCATCTGCCTCCGCCGCCTCCTCAGATCCCTTCAGAAAGATCGGTAGAGCGGTGGGAAGACGCCGGTAGGGTGGCCTGTTGTGGACGCGGGGGCAGGAACGGTTCCCCGGCAGCCATGCGTTCTGCGGATGAGCACCCGTCAGGTCTGCCCCTTCAGGTTGGCACCGGCCAGGCGTGCGCGTTCCAGCCGGGCTTCCTTCAGGTCCGCGCCGCGCATGTCGGTACGCCGCAGATCTGTACGGAAGCCGGTCACCACCCCGCAGCGTTTCGCCCGCCTCCTGCTCACCCGCCCCGAGAACCTGCGCGACAAGAACACCGCACTACTGCGGGAACTCACCGAAGCCTGCCCGCAGATGACAGAACTCGCGCGCCTCACCGTCGAGTTCGCTCAGCTACGGACCCCAGCACAGGGCAACGACGCCAAGCTCACCGACTGGATCACCACGGTGCGCGCCGCCGGCCTGCCCCACCTGCACTCCTTCGCGAACGGCCTCGAACTCGACTGCGCTGCCGTCGACGCCGGACTCACCCTCCTGTACCACAACAGCCGCACCGAAGGCGTCAACACGCGAACCAAGCGGATCATGAGGCAGATACACGGCCGAGCCGGGATCCCCCTGCTCCGCCACCGCATCCTCCGCCAGTGATCACTACACGGCGCCACCACCGATCGGCGGTCTCGGCTTGGAGGGCGGTGGCGTGGGACTCGGTCCGACGCAGGGCGATTCGATTCAGCGCGGTGGCGTGGTGCCTCAGGTATCCGGGGTGGTCGCACGTGGTGCGGTCCGAGCATCCGGGGCTGGCGATGCTCGTAGCCGGAGCCGTGCACCAGGGCGGCGATCACATACTCGAAGACGATCCGGTCGGGGACGCGCGGGTTGTGGCAGCCCAAGGGGTGGGTGTCGACGTGCTCGGGCAGCAACGCCGCGAACTGGTCCCACAGGGGCTCGAGCAGGCATGACGGCAGGACAGGCACGAGCCCTCGGGTGATCACTGAGCGTAGAGAACTCCATGATCACTTGAGCTCGTGCCTGCTTCGCCTTCGGGGCACCGATCGGCGGCATCCACGCCCCTGCTGCCGGTCGGTCCAAGCGCCGCACGGCGAGGTCGATCCCGCGCACCGCCTCGACCGGTCCCCGCTTGGTGGTGAAGGTCCGGGCCAGGCCGGAGGTACTGGGTTCCATGCTCCACGCGCTCCGGAGGAGACGGACAGTCTGCGCTGTGGTCCCATTCGGGCTGTTCAAGGATCTCCAAGACAGCGCAAGTGAAGGCATTTCCGGCGCCAAGGCCGAATAGCATCGATTTGTCTCCAGGGTGCACGGCCTTGTTTTCTGTCAGGCGGCTTATAAAAGTCGTTTCATTTGGCATGGGTCGGTAGTCTGCGGTCGTGACGATCGTGGAGCGTTTGGTCCCGGATGGATTGTGGGAGTTGTTCCAGCGGGTGGTGCCGCGGGCGCCGACCCGACCGCAGGGCGGAGGCCGCAGGCGGCACGGGGACCGTGAGGTGCTGGCGGCGATCGTGTTCGTGGCCACGTCCGGGTGTACATGGCGGCAGGTCCCGCCGGTGTTCGGCGCCTCCTGGGTGACGGTGTACCGCCGATTCACCGAGTGGTCACACGCCCGGGTGTGGACCAAACTCCATCGCGTGGTCCTGGATGAGCCGGGCCCGGGCGGGGACCTGGCCTGGTCGCGGTGCGCGATCGACTCGGTCAGCGTCCGGGCCGCGCAAGGGGGAGCTGACGGGTCCGAATCCTGTCGGTCGCGGCAAGAACGGGCCGAAGATTCACGTGATCACCGGACGTACCGGGCTGTGCCGATCTCGATCGGACCTCGCCGCCAACACCCACGAAAGCCAGGGACTTGAGTCGCTGGTCCGGAGCATACCGCCGGTCCGTTCCCGTCGCGCCCCCGCCGGCGCTGACCGGCCAAGCTGCACGCCGACAAAGACATACGACTACGCCCACCTGCGCAGATGGCTCCGTTCGCGGAACATCACGCCGCGCATCGCCCGCAAGGGCATCGAGTCCTCCGGGTGGACTCGGCCGCTGATTGGGATTGGCGAACAGATCGCTGTGTAAGGACCTGCCGGCGAGGTCGTGGTGGCCGGGCCGGCACCGATGGACCGTCGAGCGCACGGTGGCCTGGCCGAACGGCTTCCGCCGCCGGCACCGCCGTTACGAACGCAAGCCCGAGCACTTCCTCGCCTTCACCGGCATCGCCGCAGCCTTGATCTGCTACCGCAGACTTACCAAATGAAACGACTTCATAGCTATTGTGTAGCCGCCTCTTGAGAGCTACGCTCCCGCGCCGTGTGCTCTGTAGATGCACGGGGCACCAAGTCCTCTGCAGATTCACTGGAGCGCCAGGAGCGGCAGTTGAGCGATAGCACACGGTCTGAGGTAGACCTTGCACAGCGGCTTTCAGATCTGACGGATCTGGTCACTCCGTTCGCGATTCAAGCAGCCGCCGAAATCGCTTTGCCTGATGCGCTTGCGGACGGGCCGATGGCTGTCCCAGAGCTTGCGGATCGCCTTGGTTGCCATGCGCCGACCCTGCGGCGTCTGCTGAACACCCTTTCGCGCAAGGGAGTTTTCCGCGAAACTGCGCCCGGTGTCTTTGCACTGGCCGAGCTGGGGCAACCGCTGCGCAGCGACCATCCCGTGTCCCTGCGGGAGGCGAACCTGCCGTGGCTGCCGAACGTGGCAAGTCTCAACAATCTGGCCTACAGCGTCCGCACCGGGAGAACGGCATTCGACGAAGTACACGGCATGAATCTGTGGGAGTACCTCGATACACATCCCGCCGATTCCGCGCGCTTCGACGAACAGATGCGCTCGATTTCCAGATTTGAGGCGAAGTCGCTTCTGAATTCCTACGCCTGGGAATCGGTGGGCTCGGTGGCCGATATCGGTGGCGGCGACGGGACCATGCTCAGGATGCTGCTCGATGAGCATCCCAAACTTGTCGGTACGCTCTTCGAGCGTCCGCAGCTGATTTCTGAGATCGAGACGTCCTTTTCGGGCGGAAATATGCCGGACCGGTTCTCTGTTGCGGCTGGCGACTTCTTCACCAGTGCACTCCCGAGCGGGCACGAAGTCTATGTGCTCAAGCGGATCGTGTACGGCTTTGACGATGAGCAGGCGGTGCAGCTGCTCACCAACGTCCGGCGCGCGCTCCAACCCGGCGCGCGTGTCCTGATCGTCGAGCCGTTCATTCGTGGCACCCCCGAAGAGGACTCGTACTTCACGTATCGGGTTGACATGCTCATGCTTGCCGTGCCCGGGGGGCGCGTCCGGTCCGAGCAGGAGCTGCGGGGGCTGCTCGAGCAGACCGGATTCGATGCCCGCGAGGTGATCGACTCTGCTACCCCGGCAATCGAGGGGATAGCACGATGACCCTCGGCCTCGGAGAGGTGCTCGTCGGCCTGGCCCGGCATGATCAGCACCGGATTCTGCTCGACCGGGTACTGGAGGCCGTCAGAGAAATCCTCGGCGACGACGCGCCGGTGCCGGAGGGATGCACCTTCGCGGAACTGGGCCTCGATGAGACCGCCCTCGGCAAGCTGGCAGGCCGCCTCGACCTCGCAGCCCTCGTACCGACCGATACCTCCGCTCGGGCCGCGGAGCTGCTGTGGTCCCGGCTCTCCGGGGTTCCGGACGGCGGTGAACGGACTGAGCCCACCAGTGAATGGCAGGTCAACGAGCTTGACCTGCCCGCGTATCTGGAACGGGTGGGCATCGAGACGCCGCCTGATCCGACTCTCGAAGCGCTCCGGATGCTGCACTGGGCGCATACGACCGCGATCGGCTTCCACAACCTCGACGTGCTCCTGAAGCGACCGATCAGTTTCGAGCTGCCCGACATTCAGCGCAAGCTCGTCTACGGCCGCGCCGGTGGCACGTGTATCGAGCACAGCCTGCTGTTTGCAGCTGTCCTGGAGCGCCTCGGATTCACGGTGACCCGGCTCGCCGGGCGCCCGCGGATCGGACGGCCCGTGGTTCTGCCGAAGACACATATGGCCCTGCTGGTGAAGCTCGAGGGTGTCCGCTGGCTGGTCGACGTCGGGCTCGGAGGCATGGGCCCCACTGAACCGGTTCCGATCGACACCGGTGCGGCCGCCGGCCGGAAGCCCTGGCGCTGGCGTGTCATCAAGGAAGGTGCGGAATTTGTGCTGGAGGTGGAGAACCGCGAGCGCTGGGTCGCGCTGTACTCGTTCGACCTTCATCCGCAGCGGTACGTCGACTACCTGCTGGTCTATTTCTACACCGTCACCTATCCCGGGATCCCTTTTGCCAACAGCGTGGTGGCGCACCGGTTCTCCGCGCATGAGCGGCACGTCGCCAACGGCGGCCAGTACACCCGCACGACCGCCGCGGGTGAGCGGCTGAGCCGGCCACTGGACGCCGAGACGCTGACGGAGATCTTTGACCTGCCGCCCGCGGACGTCGCGGCCGTGCTGCACAAGCAGAACTGACCCGAGGAAGATCGTATGCGGCTTATGTTCCTGAGCCCACCCAACCTGGGGATGGCTTTCACCCTGATCCCGCTCGCGCACGCAGCCTCGGCCGCCGGCCACGACACCGTCTTCGCGACGGCGTCGTCAACCGTCGGCCTCGTCGCATCGGCCGGACTGCACACGGTCGATGTCGCCCCTGACGCCGACTTCGCAGCCACGCTGCCCGCAGCCGAGTTCGCCTTCCGCTCCAACCGGCCGGACGCCGCGCCGATCACTTCCCCCGGCCCGCATATCTTTCAGCTCTACGCCGACGCGATGACCCCCGGCACGCAACGCCTTGCCCGATGGTGGCAACCCGACATGGTCATCCATCCGCCGGAAGGCATCACGGCCAGGGAGCTGGACGTCCCCTCGGTCTTCCACGGCATCCGCTTCGCGAACCACCCCGATCACGTCGAACCCTGGAAACGCCGGGGATCGGCACACGTCGCGGGCGGGGCGGAAGCCACCTGGGGGACGGTAGCGGCAATAGATGTCGCACCACCGAGCATGAGCTTGTGCGAGCCATTCGGAATGCGGATGCGGTACGTGCCCTTCCACGGTGGCGGAGTACTGCCCGGCTGGCTGGGCGAGCCCCCGTGCCGACCGCGGATCGCCGTCACACTCGGCACCGTGGCCCCCGGCATCCTCGGCAACGACCCGCTGCGCCGGCTCCTGGAAGCCGCGCGCAGCTTCGACGCCGAATTCGTGTTCGCTCTCGGTGGTTCAGAGCCCGCGACGCTGGGGCCGCTCCCGGACAACGTACGTGCCGAGAAATGGGTGCCCCTCAACGCTGTTCTGCGTGACTGTGACGCCGTCGTCCACCACGGCGGGGCGGGCATCACCATGGCGGCGCTGAATGCGGGCCTGCCACAGATGGTGCTCCCCCAGGGTGCGGACCAGTTCGACACCGCCGAAGCCGTGGCCGGACGTGGCGTGGGCTTTGAAGGCACGGTCGAGGACTGCGTAACCGCACAGCTGGACCGGCTGCTGAACGACGACACGCTGCGCACCGCGGCCACACAGGTCCGGGCTGAACTGGCGGCGCTGCCCAGCCCAGCCGAAATACTCGCCCGGCTCACCCGTCAGGCAACGGCGGCCCGCCACGGGCACGACCTCTCCCTGCAAGACAGCTAAAAGGAACCTCCGGCGGCTTCCGGCCGGCTCCAACTGCAGGAGCCCGAGCGCCATGCTGCAGGATGCGTCCGACTCAGGTCATCCATGGGGTGCTTACCGGCCGCCCGATGTTCCGTTCCCCTGCGCAGGATTACGGCAGCGAAGAGAGAGATGTGCACATACCTATGAGCGACACCGATTACCCCGCCGCCACTGACGGAATCACGCTCGGCTCGGACACGTTGCGCCCGCGCGATGTCGCCGAATACGCCAGGCTCGCCAGTAAGCCAGCGCTCTTCATCGACGGGACAGCGGCAAGGCGAATGGCGTCCTCGGTCGTGTTGCGCGACGAGTTGATCGCCTCCGGTATGCCGATATACGGAGTCACCACCGGCTTCGGCGACAGTAACACCGGACACGTCTCGGCAGTGAAGGCCGCTGCGCTGCAGCAGAACCTGATCCAGTACCACCTGGTCGGCAGCGGTTCCCAAGCCTCGATGGACACCGTACGCGCGACCATGCTGATCCGGGCGAACTGTCTGGCCCGGGGCTATTCCGGGGTCCGTCGTGAGGTCATCGACCTCATCCTGGACTGCCTGGCCAATGATGTGCTCCCGCTGATCCCCGAGCGCGGCTCGGTCGGCGCAAGCGGCGACCTGGTGCCGCTGTGCTATCTCGCCGACATGCTGACCGGGCGCGGGGACGTGCACTACGCCGGGCAGGTCCGGTCTGCGGCCGAGGCGCTGCGTGAGTGCGGCCTCGAACCGGTGCGGCTGGAGCCGAAGGAAGGCCTTGCGCTGATCAACGGGACATCGTTCATGTCAGCATTCGCGGCGCTCGCTCTGGCCGACGCCGAGGAGATCGCTTTCGCCGCCGACGTCTGCACCGCACTGTCCTCGGAGGTCCTGCTCGGCAACCGCGGCCACTTCGCACCGTTCATCCATCTCAACAAGCCTCATCCCGGCCAGATACGCAGCGCCGAGCGGATACTTGCGATGCTCGCCGGATCCGCTCTCTCGCGAGACCTCCCCCAGGTGCTCGACGCCAACCCGGATCTGGGCGACGCCGGTTACCAGCGGCTCACGCAACCGATCCAGGACCGGTACTCGGTGCGCTGCGCCCCGCATGTCATCGGTGTTCTGCACGACACCCTCGACTGGGCAAGGCGCTGGGTTGACGTCGAGATCAACTCCACCAACGACAATCCGCTGTTCGACCCCGACGGACAGTCGGTGTTCAACGGCGGCAACTTCTACGGCGGCCACATCGGGCAGGCGATGGACTCACTGAAGGTCACCGTGGCGAACACCGGAGACCTGCTCGACCGGCAGCTGGCACTGGTGGTGGACGAGAAGTTCAACAACGGCCTCACCCCCAACCTGATCCCGCGGGTCGACCACGACAGTGAACGCGCCGGCCTGCACCACGGCTTCAAGGGCGTCCAGATCGCGTGCTCCTCGCTGGCAGCCGAGGCGCTCAAGCAGAGCGCGCCGGCCTCCGTGTTCTCCCGGTCCACCGAGGCGCACAACCAGGACAAGGTCAGCATGGGCACCATTGCTGCCCGGGACGCCCGCACGGTGGTCGAGCTGGTGGAGAACATCACGGCGCTGCACTTGTCCGCGCTGTGCCAGGCCGCCGACCTGCGTGGCGCGGAAGGCCTCGGTCACGGGACACGCGCCGCCTATGAGCTCGTCCGCTCGCACGTCGCCTTCCTCGACGACGACCGGAGGCTGGACCACGAGCTCGCGTCGCTCGTCGAGGCCGTGCGCAGTGGCGCCCTGCGCGAGGCCGTCGGCAGCCGTGCCGCACTGGACTGAACGAGCGACTGAACGAGAGAGAGTTCCATGCTTTCCCCCGAACGCAACGAAACACTGACCCGGGTCGGCCCGGGAACCCCGATGGGAGAGCTGCTGCGCCGCTACTGGTGGCCGATAGCGTTCTCCGCCGACCTGCCGCGGCGCGACATCCGGAAGGTACGCCTGCTCGGTGAAGACCTCGCGCTGTACCGCTTGCGCGACGGATCGATCCATGTGCTGGAAGACCGGTGCCCGCACCGGGGTGTTGCGCTGTCGTACGGGATCGTCGAGGAGGAGGGCGTCCGCTGCCCATACCACGGGTGGCTCTTCGACGGCGCCGGTGCGTGCCTGGAGCAGCCGGGCGAGCCCACTGATTCGACCTTCCATGAACGGGTCCGGGCACAGTCGTACCGAGCTGAGGAGCTCGGTGGGCTGGTGTGGGCCTATCTCGGCCCGGACCCTGCGCCGCTGCTGCCGAAGTACGACCTCTTCTGCTGGGACGACGCCATCCGGGATGTCGGCTACACCACGATCTCCTGCAATTTCGTGCAGATCCAGGAGAATGCGGTCGATCTCGACCACGTCGCCTGGCTGCACGGCCGGTACAGCCAGTGGCTCGCCAGCCGCGGGGTGGCTGACGAGATACCGGAGATGTTCACCCGGCTGAACGAGGTCACCGCGTTCGAACGGACCGACTACGGCATCCTCATGCGCCGGCGCCTCAAGGGCCAGGACGAAACAGCGGACGACTGGTCGGTCGGCCACCCACTGATCTTCCCGAACCTGCTCCGGCTCGGCGGGGGCGGCAACTACGCCTTCCACATCCGGGTGCCGATCGATGACGAGCACACCTGGGCGCTGTGGTACGAAGCCTACAAGCCGGGCGGCCGCCCGGTGGCCGACCCCGGCCCGGTCACCTCCTTCGAGGTCCCTTGGCAGACGGACGACGGCGAATTCCTGCTCAATAACGTCGAAGGCCAGGACATCATGGCCTGGGTCACCCAAGGCCGGATCGCCGACCGTACCCGTGAGCATCTCGGCACCGTCGACCGCGGCGTCATCCTGCTGCGGCAGATGTTCTTCGAGCAGATGGACGCCGTCGCCGAAGGGAGGGACCCGATCAACGTCCTGCGTGAGGGCGACGAAGTGATCGACGTCCCGCAGGAGCACGAGAAGTTCGGCAACGGCTCGGCCTTCCTCGCGGACCTGCTGTCCGCGACCCAAGCCCGGTTCAGCCCCCGCCGCGACGAGATCCTCAGCTATTACACCCAAGCGAACGAAGAGTCGGCAGTTCCCTCTCCGGAAGGTAAGTGACATATGTGTGGCGTGGTGGGCTGGGTCGATTTCGACCGAGACCTGAACCGGGAGCGAGAGCTGGCCGAGGCCATGACGGACACACTGGCCAGTCGCGGTCCGGACGGCGGCGGACTGTGGCTCGACCGGCACGTCGCGCTCGGACACCGGCGGCTGGCAGTGGTCGACCCCGAAGGCGGGCATCAGCCGATGGTGGCCGATGAGAACGGCCGTGAGCTGGCGGTCATCACGTACTGCAGCGAGGTGTACAACTTCACCGAGCTGCGGACCGAACTACGCTCGCGAGGGCACCGCTTCCGTACCGCGGGCGACACCGAAGTGGTGCTGCGCGCCTACCTGGAGTGGGGCGACGGGCTGGCTGAGCGGCTCAATGGCATGTTCGCCTTCGGCATCTGGGACATACGCACCCAAGAGCTCGTGCTCGTTCGCGACCGGCTGGGTATCAAGCCGCTGTTCTACCACCAGACCGGGAGCGGGCTGCTGTTCGGCACGGAACCGAAGACGCTCCTTGCCCACCCGGCCGTCCAGCCCGCCGTGGATACCGACGGGCTGCGGGAGCTGCTGGCGCTCACCAAGACACCGGGGCATGCCGTCTGGCGTGACATCCAGGAGGTCAAGCCGGGTGAGATCCTGCGGTTCAGCCGCGCCGGCCTCACCCGGCGCCGCTACTGGACCCCGCCCGCAGCCGACCACACCGACGACCTCAAGACCACTGTGGACACCGTCCGTGATCTGCTGACCGACTCGGTGGCGCGGCAGACAGTGGCAGACGTGCCGCTCGGCATCCTCCTGTCGGGCGGGCTCGACTCGTCGGTCGTGGCGGCGCTGGCCGACCGTACGCTGCGCAGCCAGGGATCAGCGGGGATACGCACGTACGCGCTCGACTTCGCCGGGTACGTCGACAACTTCCACCCCGATTACATGCGCGAGGCCCCGGACGCGCCGTTCGTGGCCGAGATGGTCGCGCAGTTGGGCAGCGTCCACACCGATGTCGTACTCGGCAACGACGATCTGACCGATCCCGAGGCGCGGGCGCGGGCACTGCGCACGCTCGACCTGCCGTTCGCACGCGGGGACCGCGACACCTCGCTGTACCTGCTGTGCCGGGCCGTCAGTGAGGACTGCACGGCGGCGATCGGCGGGGAGAGCTCGGACGAGGTGTTCGGCGGCTACTGGTGGTTCCACGATCCTGCCACCGTCGCCGCGGACACCTTCCCGTGGCTGGCGATGTTCGGCCACGTCCTCGACGACGGTCCGGACTCAAAGACCAGCCTGCTGGACCCGGGCCTGCTCAAGACCCTCGACCTGCCGGGCTACCGCGATGCGCGCTATCGCGAGGCGCTCTCGGAGGTCGCCCACGTCGACGGCGCCGGCCCGCACGAGCGGCGGATGCGTGAGATCTTCCACCTGACGTTGACGCGCCTGCTGCCGCTGCTGCTGGAGCGGGCAGAGCGGATGAGCAGCGCGGCGCCGATCGAGCTGCGCGTGCCGTTCCTCGACCACCGGCTGGTCGAGTACGTGTACAACGTGCCGTGGTCAATGAAGTCCTTCGACGGCCGGGAGAAGAGCCTGCTCCGGGCGGCCGCGGCCGGACTGGTCCCGCAGTCCATCATCGACCGGCGCAAGGCCCCCTTCCCAGCCACCCAGGACGTCGGCTACGAAGCCTGGCTGCGTGCCGAGCTCGGCCGGCTCGCGGACCGTCCGGACAGCGCGGTCACGCCGCTGCTGAACCTCGACCGGGTACGCGCGGTCGCAGCCGAGCCCGTCGGAGCCACCAGCTCCAACGAAACCCGCAGCACAATCGAGCTCGTACTGCGACTGGATGAGTGGCTCACCACCTACGGGGTCGACCTCGATGTCACGCGCTGACCGGATATCCGGCTACCGGTCCTGCTTCGAGCACTGGGACAGCCAGTCGTGGGTGCGGTCGAAACCCCGGCGCGACAGCCCGTTCGCGCCTGACCTGCACTTCTTCCCACCTGACCTGTGCCCGCCGCTGATGCATCCCGAGGTCCGGGCGCTCCCACCGGAAAGCCGCGAGCGTCTCCTGGTGCACCACCTGTATCTCTACCTGGAGTTCACCGTCCGGCTGGAGACAGGTCCGGTGAACGACGTCTGCCTGCTGCTCCGCTCACCGGAATTCCTGCCGGGGCTGCCGGACGCCATGCGCGACGACGTGCTGCGCATCTACACGGATGAAGCCGGACACGCCGAAATGTCACATACGCTGCTGGCCAAGGTCCGCGATGCGACCGGCGTGGAGCCGATCCCGCATGAGCCCCAGTTCCTGGCCGAACTCGCGAAGCTACAGGCCGAGGAGACCGGGCTCGACAGTTCGATGGTGACGCTGTTCTTCGTGATCGTGTCAGAGACACTGATCACGGCGTCGCTGAACAGGGTGCCGCGTGATGAGCAGGTCCAAAAGCTGGTCCGTGCGCTCGTGGCAGACCATGCGGCAGACGAGGGCCGTCACTATGCCTACTTCCGACAGTTGTTCGAGCATCTCTGGCCCCGGTTGCCCGCAGCGACACGGCGGCAGGCCGGGGTCCTGCTGCCGCGGATGATGCTGGCCTTCCTGTCTCCCGACGAGGGGGCCACGGCCTCGGTCCTCGCCGACTGCGGGATCGAGCGGCCCAGGGAAGTCGTGGCTGAGATCCTCGCCGATCCGCACACCCACGACATGGTGCGCGAGGGCGCCCGGCCGTCGATCCGGCTGTTCCAGGCCAACGGTGTACTGGACGACCCAGTGATCGCTGCCGCATTCACCGCGTCCGGGCTGCCCACCGGCCCCGGCGACTAACCTGCAGAACCCAAGAGGACCCCCATGCGCATCTTGTTCTCCGCCATGCCTGCCGGCGGGCACTTCCGGCCGGTGGTGCCAGTGGCCCATGCGGCAATGCTCGCCGGCCACGACGTCCGGGTGAGCACGCCGGACACGGCGAAGGCGCAGGTGCACGCGTACGGCCTGAAACACCTTCCCGCCGGCCACGACTGGGTGGGCGAGGACATCCGCCGCGGCGCCCACGAGACCGACCTGCCGCCGGACCATGGCGAGCGACTCACTCGGTACCTGCAGACCCAGGGCTACCCAGGGCCCGAGGCACTAAGAACCGCCAAAGATCTCCTCACCCATGCCAAGACCTGGCGCCCGGACATCATCGTGCGGGAGAACGCCGAATTCGGCGCGTACCTGGCTGCGGAGGCGCTCGGCATCCCGCATGTCTCCATCGGCGCCGCAGGGGCTTCGGCCGCCTATCTCGCCCCGAAGCTGCTTGCCCCCGCGCTCGACGTCAGCCGGTCGGCGCTGAACCTGCCTGCCGATCCGGAAGGCAAGCGGATCCACGCCTACCTGCACGCCAACCTGATGCCCGCCGAGTACGATCCCGGCGAGCTGGCCATCCCTCACGTCCGCTGTTACCGGCAGGAGAATCCGATACTGCCCGGCGAACGACTGCCGAACTGGATTGCAGAAATGGACGAGGCACCGGTGCTCGCCGCCTTCGGTACGCTGCACCCGCTGAGCGCAGCCTGGAAGCCGGTGACCGAGGCGGTCATTGCCGGCCTGGGCGCGCTTGGCAGGCCGGCAATGGTGGCGGTCGGGACCGATCCGGCAAGCTTCGGGCCGCCACGAAGCGGCGTGCGACTCGTGGAACGAATCCCGCAATCGCTGGCGCTCGAGAGCGCCACGCTGTTCGTGCACCATGGCGGATTCAACAGCGTTCGGGAAGGTGCCCGCTGCGGCGTGCCGATGGTGATCATTCCGTGGTTCACAGACTCGGTGGCCAACGCCGCCCGCTGCGCCGAGGCCGGCCTGGCGGGCGTCCTGCCGAAGGACGCCGTCACGCCGGAGTCGGTGCACGAGATATGCGCGAGCGTTCTGGCGGACTCGACGTACCGGGAGAACGCCGCCCGTATGCGCCGACGAATACTCTCTCTGCCACCGGTGGCACAACTGGTCGTCGATATCGAGCAGTTGGCTGTCAGCCGGGGCCGCTGAGCTCTGGTCACCGGCCAGAGAGGTCTTGAAGGGGGCCAATGACACGGCCCCCAGCCGCCCTTCGTGTGGCGGCGATGGGGAGCCCAGCGGCGGACGTGCGCCGCTGGCTGGACGAGGCGCCGCCCGGATGCGCGGTCGCTGGCGGGACAGCCCTGCGCTCCCGCGCGCCGTGCAGCGCTCCCGCTTCCGCGGCCCAGTCCAGTTCGCTGAGCGTGTCGCCCGTGCCTGCAGGGCCGACGTCGAACAAGGCAGCCGGCTCCACACGGTCGAGCGGAAAGCCAGGATCACGGTGAGCCGACTCGGATATGCGGTGCGACGTTCGTAGCATTGCCGTATGGCTGTCTCGTCGCAGATGGTGCCCCTGGGTACGCCCGCCCCGGACTTCGCGCTTCCCGATCTGGCCGGCCGGGCTGTGCGCCGTGACGACTTCGCCACCGCCCCAGGGCTGTTGGTCGCTTTTTTGTGCAACCACTGTCCTTACGTGCGCCATGTCGAGGCCGGGCTCGGCAGGCTCCTCGCCCGGTACCCGAACCTGGCGGTGGTGGGCGTGTGCGCCAATGACGCCGACGCCTATCCGGACGACCGGCCCGAACGCCTGGCCGAGCAGGCCGGGCGGGCGGGCTGGACCTTCCCGTACCTGGTGGATGCCGACCAGACCGTCGCCCGGGCCTACCAGGCCGCCTGCACGCCGGATTTCTTCCTCTACGACGCCCAGCGCCGACTCGCCTACCGCGGCGCGATGGACGAGTCCACACCCGGGAGCGGCAAGCCGGTCACCGGTGAACTGCTGGATGCCGCGATCACTCACGTCCTGACCGCTGAGCCAGTCCCGGAACCCCACCGGCCGAGCATGGGCTGCTCCATCAAGTGGCGAGAGTGATCAGGGCGGTTTCCCTGACTGGCTGTTTGGTCTTTCGGCCGTGGAGCGTGCGGGTCGAACAGCCATCCCAAGTCCGGTTGACCGCCGGACCGGAACAGCCGGCCGCGTACCGGCCCACAGGTACACCTCGCGGCGGGAGACACGGGTCCGAACACGTCCCGCAGGCGGGCCGGCTCTGGCACACGGGTGGACCACCAGCCACAGCAGCACAGCATGCCCGGATCTGAGCCACCGTTCTGTTTCACTGCTGTCCCCCGACACACCACCCGGGCACGCCCGTCTGCCCACAGCGCCTGCCGAAAACACCCACCACGGGAGGACCCCCACGTGCTACGCCCCCTTACCGCCGCAGCATTGGCCGGGCTGTGCGCCCTGTCTCCGGCCGCCACCGCCGCCCACGCTCAGCCAGCCCAGTCAGCCCAGCCGGCCCCCGCCGCCGACCGCCTGCAGGCCCAGCCACTGGTCATCGGCCACCGCGGCGCCTCCGCGTACGCCCCGGAAAACACCCTCACCGCCCTGGACACCGCCAGACGCCTCGGCATCACCTGGGTCGAAAACGACGTCCAGCGCACCCGCGACGGCCACCTGATCGTCATGCACGACACCACCCTGGCCCGCACCACCAACGTCGAACAGCTCTTCCCCCACCGCGCCCCCTGGAACATCTCCGACTTCGCCCTGAACGAAATCAAACAACTCGACGCCGGCGCCTATTTCTCCCCCCAATACACCGGACTACGCGTTCCCACCCTCACCGAATACCTGGCAAAACTCACGGCCAACGGCCAAAGCCTGCTCCTGGAACTCAAAGCTCCCCAGCTCTATCCCGGTATCGAGGCCCAGACCCTTAACCTCCTCCGACAACAGGGCTGGCTCGATCCCGGTCACACCCAGCGCCGGCTCATCATCCAAAGCTTCAACCACGAGGCCATCCGCACTGTCCACGCCCTCAACCCCACCGTCCACACCGCCGTCATCGGCACCCCACCCCGAGCCGAGCTGGCCAGCTACGCCCGTTTCACCGATCACATCAACCCCCACTACTCCACCGTCACCCCCCAGTACCTAGCCACCCTCCACCACCTGATCGGACCCCACGGCATGCCCCTCACGGCCTTCGCCTGGATCGTCAACAACCCCACGATCGCCACCAACCTGGCCCGCATCGGCATCGACGGCTTTATCACCGGCACCCCCGACATCATCCGAAAGGCCACACAACAACCCTGACATCACCCAGGCGGCCTCTCCTCTCATCCCGCTGCTACGCCACCTCAGCGACGACCGAACAGACCACCCGCAGTGCACACCGGCGCGAACCGCGACACGGTTGTTTTCCGCCGACCTCCGGCCCGTCTTCGACGGCCTCGGGAGGCGGATGACCAGGCGAGCTATCTGCTGAGGGGTGCTGCGCTGTGCGTGTGACCGGACTTGGACATGCCGGACTGTTCATCGAAACCGCCGCCGGGACGGTGCTGTGCGATCCGTGGGTCAACCCCGCCTTCTTCGGCTCGTGGTTCCCCTTCCCCGACAACAGCGACCTGGACTGGGCCTACTACGGGCGAGCAGCGGACTACCTCTATGTCTCGCACCTGCACCGCGACCACTTCGACGCCGAAAATCTGCGCCGGAACGTCCGCAAGGACATCACCGTTCTGCTGCCCGCCTTCGTCACCGACGAAATGGAAAAAGAGCTGCGCGCTCTGGGATTCACCACCTTCCTGCGCACCCGCAGTGGCGAGCCGGTGGAACGGGACGGCCTGCGCATCATGATCACCGCCCTGACCGGGCCCGGTGACGGCCCCATCGGCGATTCCGCCCTCTCCCTGGAGGACGGCACAACCGTCCTGCTCAACCAGAATGACGCCCACCCCCTCGACATCCCGGCCATCAGAGAATTCGGCGAGGTCGACGCCTACTTTCTGCAGTTCTCCGGCGCCATCTGGTGGCCCATGGTCTACGACCTGCCCCATACCGCCAAAAAGGAATTCGCCGCCCGCAAGCGCCAAGGCCAATTCGACCGCGCTCTGCGCTACATCGACGCCGTACAGGCCGCACACGTCTTCCCCACCGCTGGCCCGCCCTGCTTCCTCGACGAGGAACTCATGGAGTACAACGGCAACGGCCACGACGGCGACAGCATCTTCACCGACCAGCAAGAGTTCCTGACCCAGCTCGCCCAGACCCGGCCCGAAACCTCAGCGCATCTCCTGCTTCCCGGAACGGTCGCCGAACCCGACCGGAGCACCTGCAAAATCACCCACCGTCACACCCCCGAAGAAATCCGTCACATCTTCCGCAACAAATGGCAATACCTACGCGAATACGCCGGCCGCCAGCAACCGGCACTCGCCGCCGAGCGCGCCTCCCGGGCCCCCGCACTGCCTCCCGACCAGCTCCTGGCAGCCCTGAAACAGTGGTGGGAACCCCTCCTGGCACGCGCCGACCACATCTGCGCCGGCGTCGGCGGTCCCGTACGGCTCGACGTCGACGACACCTCCATCGTCATCGACTTCCCCAACCGAACCGTCCGCCACTTCAACGGCGAACGCTGCCGTTACACCCTCGCGACCCGCGGCGACCTTGTCGCCACCAACGTCGCCCACCGCGAGGCCGACTGGTCCAACAGCCTTCTGCTCTCGCTCCGCTTCACCGCCAGCCGGGTCGGCGCCTATAACGAATTCGTCTACATCTTCTTCAAGTGTCTGTCCGCCGAACGCATCGACTACGTCGAGAACTACTACGACGCCACCCACGACACCGGCGAAGACATCCTCCTCGACGGCTGGCGCGTCCAACGCCGCTGCCCCCACCTCCACGCAGACCTCCGCCGCTTCGGACAGATCGAGGGGACCACCCTGACCTGCACCCTCCACGGCTGGCGCTACGACCTCACCACCGGCCAATGCCTCACCGCCGACAACCACCCCATCCGTGCCACCCCCACCGCAGCCCAGCCACCCGACGCCACGTCATAACCGCGGAAACCGTCCTATAGGTCAGTCACGATGGCCGGTACCGGCACTGCCTCGAGGACCAGGACCGCGAGGTCGTCGTCGACCGGCCCGACGCCGAAGTCGTGCGCCGCCTGCCGTACGCGCTCCGCCACCGCCTTGGCGCCCAGCCCGACACATCCACGCAGCACCTCTGCCAGACCATCGTCATCGTCCAACTGCCGGTCGCCCCTGCGCCGTTCGGTCACCCCGTCCGTCACGCACAGCAGCGTCTCGCCCGGCTCCAGGTCGAAGGAGCTGGCAGTGAACCGGGCGCCCTCGTCGATGCCGAGCAGCATCTGGGGAGCCGCCGCCGTTGTCACCGTGCCGTCGGCAGACAGCCGCAGCGGCAGCGGGTGACCGGCGCTGGCCAGCCTGCAGTGCGCGCCGCCCGCGACCGGATCGGGCTCCAGTTCCCCGTAGAGCAGGCTCAGGAACCGCGGCTGGACCTGCTCGCCGCCGAAGGCCTCGGCCTCCTCGGCCTCCTCCGACATCGCGACATTCAGCCGGTCGAGCACCGACTCCACGCCGTGCCCCTCCCGCGCGAGCAGCCGCACCAAGTGCCGGGCCAGGCCGGTGACGGACATCGCCTCGGGATCGCTGCCGCATACGTCGCCGAGCAGGAAGCACCAGCGGCGGTCTCCCATCGGGAACAGGTCGTAGAAGTCGCCACCGACGGTCTGGCCCTCGCCGTGCGGCTCATAGACGATCGCCGTATCGACCCCGGGGATGCTGGCGAGGGAGGCGGGCAGCTGCCGGCGCTGGAGCGCGCGGCTGATGGTGGTCTGCCGGGTGTACTTGCGCGCCGTGACCACCGCTTGGGCCACACGCCGGGCCACATCCTCCGCGAGCCGTACGACATCGTCGGTCATCCGCGGCACTCCCGCCCGGCCGAGCACCAGCTCGCCGTGGCAGCGACCGCTGAAAACAAGAGGGAAGACCAGCGCGGCGCCGCCCGATCCGTCCTCGTCCAGGCCCTCGGGCCAGGGCGACGGGGCACTCGTGGCGCTCGGGCCGGCGGTCGGCGGGTCCTTCTTCAGCGCCTGGCGCAGCGGTTCGATGCGCCGCTCATCGGCGTGCCAGACGCGGGACAGCCGCATCCCGCCGCCCTTGCTGCTCAGCCATACCGCGCACCAGTCGGCGAGCCGGGGCACCACCAGCTGCCCGGCGAGTGCGGCGACCATGTCCTCATCGAGCTGCCCGGCGAGAAGTTCACTGGCCTCCGCGAGGAACGAGCCACCGCGGTCGGCCCGCTCTGCGGTGCTGGGCGGCCGTTCGCGCAGCGCCGCGCTCGCCAGCCCGCCGGCGTGCCGCAGCTCGTGCTGGAGCGCGCCGCCCGGGCGGCTTTCCCGCTCGGCCTGTTGATCAGAGGTCTCGAGACGGAACCACACCGCCTTCTGCGTATGCCGGTATGTGACCCCCCACGACTCGGCGAGCGCGCCCACGAGTTGCAGGCCGCCCCCGCGCTCGTCGCGCCGTGCTTCGGTCCAGCCGCGTACCACGCGGGCGGGGTGGCGGTCGGCCACCTCGACGACGACGCCGACGGGCTCGTCCTCGCCGGGGGCGGCTGTGGCGCTCTCTTCCCCCGGCGTGCACGGCCCCCAGGCAGCGTGCCCGGGGTCCAGGCGGCAGGTGACTTCGATCTCCGTGCCGGCGTGCATGACGGCATTGGTGACCAGCTCACTGACGAGCAGCACGGCATCGTTGATCAGCCGGTCGGTGATCGCGGTCGCGTACGGCGTACCGGTCCCCGGCGCGACCCATTCCGCGAGCGCTCTGCGGACGAATTTGCGCGCCGCTGCGGCCGCGGACTCATTCCCGGGCAGGCGGGTCCGCGAGATGCACTCGCGCGGCGGAGGAAGCGGCCTCACGTCCAGCTCCTTTGGCGCTTCCGGCGGTCAAATCTGTCCATGTAACGTAGCTCACGGCAGAAATATTCAGATTTGCCAGCTTTTGTCAAGAATGGTCTGCTATGAACCTCGATCCGGTCCCGTCCGCTCCCGGGTCCATCGCCTCAGAATCCCCACCGGCCCCTGAGGCTCCCCCGCGTACCGATCCTGGTCGCGCTGGGGACGGCCAGTGGGTACGCGTGGCCGAACTGCGACCGCTGCTCGCGGCGATGAATGCCTTGTGCGACGGTGACTTCACCGTACGTGTGGGCGGCGCACGCGAAGGCGTCCTCGCCGAGATGGAGGGCGTGTTCAACCAGGTCGTCGCGCGGAACACGCATCTGGCCGGCGAGCTGCAGCGGGTACGCCGCGAGGTGGTACGCCAGGGCAGGCTGGACGAGCGGATCGCCGCGAGCCCCGGCCTGGGAACCTGGACGACCAATGTGGACGCGGCCAACACGCTCCTCGACGCGCTGACCGTCCCTGTCGTGAACGCGATGCGCGTGCTGGACGCCGTCGCGGACGGTGATCTGACGCAGCGGGCCGAACTCCACGATGGCAAGCGCCAACTCCGTGGTGATCTCAGGCGGTTGAGCCGGGGGGTGAACCGCATGGTGGACCAACTCTCGCTGTTCACCAGCGAGGTCACCCGCATGGCGCGCGAGGTCGGTACCGAGGGCCGACTGGGCGGCCGCGCCAAGGTGCGGGGCCTGTCGGGCGACTGGCGTGAGGTGACAGAAGCCGTCAACACGATGGCCTCGCGGCTGACGGCGCAGGTCCGCGACATCGCGGTGGTCACCACCGCGGTCGCGCGCGGCGATCTGACGCGGCAGGTGACGGTTGAGGCGACCGGTGAGCTGCTGGAGCTGAAGCTCACGGTGAACACGATGGTGGACCAGCTGCGGGCGTTCGCGGACGAGGTCACCCGCGTGGCCCGCGAGGTCGGCACCGAGGGTCAGCTCGGCGGCCGCGCCCAGGTGCCCGGCGTCTCCGGTGTGTGGAAGGACCTCACCGACAACGTCAACTTCATGGCCTCCAATCTCACCAGCCAGGTCCGCAACATCGCCCAGGTGACCACGGCCGTCGCCAACGGCGATCTCAGTCAGAAGATCACCGTGGATGCGAAGGGCGAGATCCTGCAGCTCAAGGACACCGTGAACACCATGGTCGACCAGCTGTCGGCGTTCGCGGACGAGGTCACCCGCGTGGCCCGCGAGGTCGGCACCGCAGGCGACCTGGGCGGGCAGGCACAGGTACGCGGCGTCTCCGGTGTGTGGAAGGACCTCACCGACAACGTCAACTTCATGGCCTCCAACCTCACCAGCCAGGTCCGCAACATCGCCCAGGTCGCCACGGCGGTGGCGGAGGGAGACCTCGGCAAGACGATCACGGTGGAGGCGAAGGGCGAGATCCTGGAGCTGAAGGACACCGTGAACACCATGGTCCGCCAGCTGCGGGCGTTCGCGGACGAGGTCACCCGCGTCGCCCGCGAGGTCGGCACCGAAGGCAACCTGGGCGGCCAGGCACAGGTACGCGGCGTCTCCGGCGTCTGGAAGGACCTCACCGACAACGTCAACTTCATGGCCTCCAACCTCACCAGCCAGGTCCGCAACATCGCCCAGGTGACCACGTCCGTCGCCAACGGAGACCTGTCCAAGACGATCACCGTGGACGCCCGCGGCGAGATCCTGCAGCTGAAGGACACCGTGAACACCATGGTCCGCCAGCTGAGGGCGTTCGCGGACGAGGTCACCCGCGTCGCCCGCGAAGTCGGCACCGAAGGTCAGCTCGGCGGCCGCGCCCAGGTCCAGGGGGTCTCCGGCATCTGGAAGGACCTCACCGACAACGTCAACTTCATGGCCGACAACCTGACCAGCCAGGTCCGCAACATCGCCCAGGTCGCCACCGCGGTCGCCCAGGGTGATCTGTCCAAGAAGATCGACGTGGACGCCCGCGGCGAGATCCTGGCGCTGAAGACCACCATCAACACCATGGTCGACACGCTGTCCTCGTTCTCGTCCGAGGTGACCCGCGTGGCCCGCGAAGTCGGCAGCGAGGGCCGGCTGGGCGGCCAGGCCCGTGTCGAGGGCGTCTACGGGACGTGGAAGCGGCTGACCACCAACGTCAACGAGCTCGCCCTCAACCTCACCAATCAGGTGCGCGCGATCGCCGAGGTCGCCAGTGCCGTCACCAAGGGTGACCTGTCCGCTTCGATTTCGGTGGAGGCGCAGGGCGAGGTCGCGGAGCTGAAGAACAACGTCAATCTCATGGTGGCCAACCTGCGCGAGACCACCCGGGCGAAGGACTGGCTGGAGTCCAACCTGACCCGTATAGCCGCGCTCATGCAGGGTCACCGGGACCTTGTGGAGGTGGCGGACCTGATCCTGCGCGAGCTGACTCCGCTGGTCAACGCGCAGTTCGGAGCCTTCTTCCTGGCCGAGGCCGGCGCGCGCCCCGGCGAAGGGCTGCAGTTCATCGCCGGCTACGGCACCGAGGCGGCCAGCGGAAGAAGCCCGCTGCCGGGCTCCGGGACGCCCGGCCGCGGACTGATCAGCCAGGCCGCGATGGAGAAGAAGCGCATCCTCATCACCGACGTCCCTGCGGACTACATCACCATCAACTCCGGCCTGGGCTCGGCCGTCCCGGCCAGTGTCCTCATCCTGCCCATCCTGTTCGAGGACGAGGTGCTCGGCGTGATCGAGCTGGCCTCGTTCAGCAAGTTCAGCGAAGTGCACCTGACCTTCATCGACCAGTTCGTCAACACCATCGGCGTCTCGATCAACACCATCATCGCCAACGCCCGTACCGAATCCCTGCTCTCGAAGTCCCAGCGGCTCACCACCGAGCTGCGCAAGCGCTCCGACGAGCTCCAGCGGTCGAACGCCGAGCTGGAGGAGAAGGCCGCGCTGCTGGCCATCTCCTCGCAGTACAAGTCGGAGTTCCTGGCGAACATGTCGCACGAGCTGCGCACTCCGCTCAACTCGCTGCTGATCCTGGCCCGGCTGCTCGCCGACAACCCCGACGGGCGCCTGTCGGAGCAGGAGGTGCAATTCGCGAGCACCATCCACCGCTCAGGCGCCGACCTGCTCCAGCTGATCAACGACATCCTCGACCTGTCCAAGATCGAGGCAGGGCGGATGGATGTGCGCCCGAAGACGCTGCCGCTGATGAAGCTGCTCGACTACGTCCACGCCACGTTCCGGCCGCTGACCCTCGACCGCGGGCTGGCGTTCGAGATCGGGGTCGGCGAGGACGTGCCGCGGGAGCTGGTCTCAGACGAGCAGCGGCTGCAACAGATCCTGCGCAACCTGCTGTCCAACGCGGTGAAGTTCACCCACTCCGGCAGGGTGGAGCTACGGGTGAACCGCGTCCGGGACATGGAGTTCGAGGAGGAGTCGCTGCGGAACGCCGAGGCCGTCATCGCGTTCTCGGTCAAGGACACCGGTATCGGCATCCCGCCCGAGAAGCTGGCGACGATCTTCGACGCGTTCCAGCAGACCGATGGCACGACCAGCCGCAAGTACGGCGGCACCGGTCTCGGCCTGTCCATCAGCAGGGAGATCGCCGGGCTGCTCGGCGGCCGTATCGTCGCCGAGAGCGAGGTGAGTGTCGGCTCGACCTTCACCCTCTACGTCCCGACGCCCTGCCCCGGCATCCTGCCCGCTCCCGAACCGGCCGCGCCGGCGGTCACGCGGGCCGGCGCCAGCCCGGCCACCCTCCCGGCGCAGGCCATACCCGCAGTGCCGGTCACCGGCCCCGCGCCGAGCAGTGTGCCGAGCGGCGTGCCCACCGAGGCGGACCGCCCGGTCGCCACGGAAACCCCAGGGGCCGCCGAGAGTCAGGACAGCGGCTGGCCGGAAACGACTCGGCTCAAGGAGTGGCTGAGCGGGCGCCCCGGGCGGGTGCTCGGAGGACGCCGCATCCTCATCGTCGACGACGACATACGGAACGTCTTCGCGCTGACCCATGTCCTCGGCCGCGTCGGCATGACCGTGAAGTACGCCGAGAACGGGCGCGAGGGCATCGAGGTCCTCGAGCGCAGTCCCGACATCTCGCTGGTCCTGATGGACATCATGATGCCCGAGATGGACGGGTACGAGACGATCCACGCCATCCGGCAGACCCCGCGCCTCGCCGACCTGCCGATCGTGGCGCTCACCGCCAAGGCCATGCCCGGCGACCGCGAGAAGGCGATCGACAGCGGCGCCTCCGATTACGTTCCCAAGCCCGTGAACGTCGACCGACTGCTGACGGTCATCTGCGATCTGCTCGACCCGGAGGGCGGTTGCCCGCCGGCCGGTACGGGTGCCGACGTACAGCCTGGCACCACTGAACAGCCCGATGCCGCCAAGGACGACGACGAGAACCCGCCGAGGCAGACGCCATGAGCACCACCCCACCTGACAAGTGCAGCATCCTGCTCGTGGATGACATGGAGGAGAACCTGGTCGCGCTGGAGGCAGTGCTCGGGTCGCTCAACCAGAACCTGGTGCGCGCGCGCTCCGGTGAGGAAGCCCTCAAGGCCATGCTGCGCCAGGAATTCGCCGTCGTACTGCTCGATGTCCTGATGCCGGGCATGGACGGTTTCGAGACCGCCACCAACATCAAGCGCCTGGATCAGACCAAGGACGTGCCCATCATCCTGCTGACCGGGACCGATGCCGACTCCGACTACGCCTACCGGGGATACGCCATCGGGGTCGCCGACTTCCTGACCAAGCCCATTGACCCGTGGCTGCTGCGCACCAAGGTCAATGTCTTCCTGGATCTGCACCGCAAGAACCGCCAGCTCGCCGCACAGGCAGAGCAGTTGCGCAGACGGCTGGTGGAGGAGCCGGGCACGGCGGGGAACCTGTGGGACAGGGCACGGGGGCGAGCCGAAGCCAGGCGTACGTCGTCGGTGAGCGAGGATCCGCTGGTGGAGATCGGCGAGCGGCTTGCTCAGATCGAGCTACGGCTGCGCGACGCGGAGGACGCCGAGGCGGCCGGGCTCGCCGACCGCATCACCGAGCTGGAACATGCCGTCGCCAGCCTTCAGGTGAGCCGGGAGTAGTCGCGCCGGGCTCGCTGCTGGCGCCCACCGCGGTGCGCGCGAGCACCGCCTCGCCGGCGCTCTGACGGCACCGGGTCAGCGGGAGACGGGGCGGATGCCGACTCCCGCCGGCCTTCGGCCAGGGCGTCATACGGCGAACGGGTAGGTCTCGGGCGCTTCGCCCTCCTCCCAGCGGGCTGTTCGCTCCAGCGGCTCCACCGCTCGCGTCTCCTCGATGTGGATGACCGCGTCGAACTGGTCCGCGACGCGGGTGAGGAAGTAGTGGCTCTGCCGCTCGGTCTCGGGGCGGTAGATGACCCCGATCGCGCGTTCCAGGCGGGTGGTCCCCAGACGTCCGCGGGCCTGGGGCGCGGCGCCGAAGGACAGCAGGAACTCCTTCTCGCCCACGTCGTGGAACAGCTCCTCGACACTGTCCGGGAGCGACGGTCGTACCCATTTCCGCTGGGCGGGGCCGTCCCAGTCGTCGGCCGCGGTCACCGTGCCGGTGTAGGTGGTGAAACCCATCAGACGGTTGTCGCCGGGGTGTCCCTCGCGTACGAGCTGGCCGACGTTGAGTTCGCCGCGCAGCGCGGACTCCGTGGCCCGGGCGTCGCCCACATGCGAGTTGTGCTCCCACACCACGATCTTCGCCCGCTCTCCTCGCTGACTGCTCAGGTGGCCGGCGAGCGCGTCCAAGGTGTCGGCCATGTGGCGGTCGCGCAGGTTCCAGGAGGAGACGCGCCCGCCGAACATGGTGCGGTAGTACTCCGCGGCGTTCTTCACGGTGACCGCGTTGCGCTGTGCGTAGAACAGGTCGTCCTCGGCCAGCAGCCCGTCCCGACGTGCGTACTCCACCGCATGGCGCTGCAGGTCCACCAGTTGGTCGAGGATCTCCTGTTCGCATGTCTCGCCCGCGCCGAAGGCCGCCTCGAAGCCGTAGGCCTGTCCGTCGTCGCCGTCGTGGCGCTCCAGACAGGCGTAGCGCTCGCGTGCGCGCTGCGCGGCAGGCGGGTCGACGCGGTCCAGGTAGGAGATCACCTCGTGGATCGACCGGTAGAGGCTGTAGACGTCGAGCCCGTAGAAGCCCGCCTTGTCCTGCTCCCGGTCGCCGCGGCGGTCATTGTGCTCCCGCAGCCATCCCACGAAGTCCAGCACCGCGGTGTTGCGCCACATCCAGGTGGGGAATCGCTCGAAGCCGCGCAGGGACTCTTCCGCCGTGGCGTCGCTGCTGCGCCCGCGGACGTAGCGGTTCACCCGGTAGGCATCCGGCCAGTCCGCCTCCGCGGCCACGGCGCAGAACCCCTTCTCCTCGATCAGCCGCCGCGTCATATGCGCCCGGGCTTCGTAGAACTCGTGGGTGCCGTGGGACGCCTCCCCGATCAGTACGAAGTGCGCGTCGCCGACCAGGTCGAGCAGCGCGTCGTCCTGCGGGACACCGTCCTGTACGGGCAGGGCCTCGGACCGTACGACGACCGCGTCCGTCCGGACTTCCGCTTCCGGCGCGGCGGGGCGTGCGGCCCGGGCCGCGCGCAGAAGGTCGCGGACCTCTTCGTCGGTGGTCTGTGTGAAGTCCCAGTACGACGCGCCCACGGCGTAGAACGGCGACGGGGTGGTCCCGCAGACGACCTCGTCGACCTGGGTCTGGAGCTCACGGCACGTCGACTCGGGCGCCGCGGGGACGGCCACCACGATCCTGGCCGGTCGCATCTGCCGCAGGGCCTGAATGGCCGCCCGCATGCTGGCGCCGGTCGCGAGGCCGTCATCGACCAGGATCACCGTCTTGTCCGCCACGTCGGGCAGGGGCCGGCCCTCTCGGTAGGCCCGCTCCCGCCGCAACAGCTCCCGGCCTTCCTCTTCGGCCACCCGGCGGAGCGCCTCGGGCGGGATGTTCCACCCTCGGATGACGTCGTCGTTGAGCACCACCACTCCGCCGCTGGCGATCGCCCCCATCGCCACTTCCTCCCGGCCGGGGACACCCAGCTTGCGAACCAGGAAGACATCGAGGGGTGCGCCCAGCGCCGTGGCGACCTCGTACGCCACGGGTACGCCGCCACGCGGCAGCCCCAGGACGATCACGTCGGGACGGTCCCGGTAGTGCTGGAGAAGCCCGGCGAGGAAGCGGCCGGCATCCCTTCGGTCGCGAAACACACGGTCTGACATCTGAAGCCCCTCCTGCCTGGAACGAAGAATGCCTGTCGTCCTGTCGTCCCTGCGTCCGGCATGTCCGCAGGTGGGCCTCGGGGAGCGCGATGTCGGCGCACGTGCTGTGTCCGGCACTCGTTGTGGTGGCACGCCACCCGCGCCGTGACGGTGAACGTTCGGTTGTGACCGCGAGGCAGCACGATCAGGGGGCGCGGACCGGCACCCTGCACGATCAGCGGGAGCGGACCGGCCCCCTGCCCTGCTCGGGCGGCGGCGGGCGTCACCGTCCGGCACCGCGCCGTCGGCGGGCCGCTTGCGCCGGGGCCGCCGCCCGGTGCCACCCTGCACTTCCAGGATGGACCCGGTACGCGCCCCCGCACCACTGGTGGCGCGGGGCCGGGGGGAGCGCGCGTGCGGCCGGCGGGTGCGCTGAGTGACAGGATGCGGTACGTATGCATCCGCGCGCTGCACGCCCCAGGTGCTACGAGGTCACGTCCGCTCAACTCGGCTACGTCATCAGCCTGGTGAGATGCCATCAGAGCGGACTGCCTCCTCGTCGACTACTGTCCGCCCCGCGGCTGGCCGTAGGCGCGTTCGACGTGCAGCTTCATGACAAGCCGCTTGTCCCGGGCCATGGCGCGGCGGTAGTCGTCCCAGTCGGGGTGTTCGCCGTTGATGGCCCGGTACAGCTCGATGAGGTCCTCGACGGTCGCGTCATGGGTGCCGGCGGCGACCGGGGTCAGTTCGGCGGTTCCTTCGGCGACCGTCCAGGCCCAGCGGTCCGCGCTGGTGACGTGGTAGCTCGCCCGGGGATCGCGGCGCAGATTGCGGGTCTTGGCCCGGTCGTCGGTGATCGAGACGCGGAGCACGCGCTCCTTCGGGTCGTAGTGGTGGTTCACGTTGGACAGCTGTGGTCTGCCGTCGCGCTTGATGGTGACGAGCACTCCGTCGGGGGTGTCGGTGAGGAGCTGCAGGAGCGCGTGCTGGGCCGCGTCGGTATTCACCATGGCCGGTAAACACCCGTGCGCCCGACGGGGATTCCCGTACGGGTGCGGCGCGGCCCCCGACCGGCCCGCCCGTAGGGGATCACTGGGATCCGGGCGGGGGCCGAGGGCCGCTGCGGCGGGCTGCCGGGGAAGAATCAGCCCGCGTTCTTCACGAACTCCGTGGTGTAGGTCTTCTTCAGATCCACCGTGGCGTTCTTCAGGTTCGGGTTGAACGACTTCAGGACCCGCTCAACGGTCTCGGGACCGCCCTGCGGCATAACGCCGTCCTTGGTGAACATCGGCAGCGTGCTCTTGATCGCCTGTGCGTACAGCTCCTTGCCGCCGCCCTGCGCGTAGTCGGCCGGCATCTTCGCCGCGATCTGCTCGGGGGTGTGCGTGGACATCCACGTGAGGGTCTTGACGAAGGCGTTGACGAGCTTTTGCACCGTCTCCTTGTGGCTGTTCACCCACTCGGTGTTCATGTACAGGCTGGAGGACGGGTACGGGCCGCCGAGCGCCGCCTCCGATCCCTCGGGGGTGCGCATGTCGATGAGGATCTTGCCGAGCCTCTTGTCCAGGATCTGGGCGACGGTCGGGTCCGTGGTCATGCCGCCCTGGATCGAGCCCTGCTTCAGGGCGGAGATGAAGGTCTGGCCGGCGCCCACCCCGACCGGCGAGAACTCATTCACCTGCACTCCGTCGCGGACGGCCAGGTACTTGGTGAGGAAGTCGGTGGACGAGCCGAGGCTGGTGATGCCGAGCTTCTTGCCCTTGAAGTCCTTGGGGGACTTGATGTCGTCGGCGGCCTGGTTGGAGACCACCTCGACCTCGCCGGGCGCGTGCGAGAACTGCACGACGGACTCCACCTGCTTGCCCTTGACCTGCAGATCGAGCGTGTGGTCGTAGAAGCCGACGGCGCCCTGTACATCTCCGGAGACCAGGGCGGTCTCGGCCTGCACGCCCGCGGGCTCGGACAGCAGCTGCACGTCCAGGCCCTCGTCCTTGAAGTAGCCGAGGCGCTGGGTGAGCATCGCCGGCAGGTAGATCACCTTGTCCAGGCCGCCCACCATGATCTTGACCTTGTTCGAGTCGCCCGACGCGCCCGCGTCCTTGGTGGCCGACGCACCGCCGCCACACGCGGTGAGGGTGGTGAGGGCGAGCGCGCCGGCAACCGCTGCCGCCGAGATCCTGGTCATTCTGCGCATGGGTCATCACGTCCTTGTGGAGAAAGGGAATCGGGGGAAGACAGAGGGGGTCGGGGGTCAGCGCTCAGAGCCGGAGCCGGCCGGCCTCCAGCGGAAAAGCCGCCGTTCGGCGAAGGTCAGCAGCCCTTCGGTGAGCAGCGCGACGATCGCGAGGATCACCATCGCCGCGTATACGCCGGCCGCGTTGAACGTGCCCTGCGAGGCCGCCACCAGCAGGCCGAGGCCCTTGGTCGCCCCGATGTACTCGCCGACGATCGCGCCGATCAGGGCGAAGCCGAAGCTGACGTGCAGGCTGGTGAAGATCCACGACGTGGCGGACGGAATGACCACCTGGAGCGTGACCTGCCGGTTGCTCGCGCCGAGGATCCGGGCGTTGGCGACCAGGCTGCGGTCGACCTCGCGGGTGCCCTGGAAGGCGTTGAAGAAGACGGGGAAGAAGACCAGGACGACGGCCGAGGCCACCTTGGAGGCCGGTCCGAGGCCGAACCAGATCAGGAAGATCGGTGCGAGCACGATCCGGGGGATCGCGTTGAGCACCTTGATGTACGGGCCGAGGATGTCGGCGAGGAAGTGGATCCGCCCCAGGGCGATACCGAGCACCACACCGCCGATGACGCCCGCGATCCAGCCGAACAGCGCCTCGTACAGGGTGTAGCCGATCTGCTCCCACAGCGAGCCCTGGGCGGTGCCCTCGGTGACCCACTGCGCGATCTGGTCCCAGATCTTCGACGGCCGGGAGAAGTTGAACTCGTCGATGATCCCTGAGCCGGCGAGCAGCTCCCACAGTCCGATCACCGCGGCCAGCAGCAGCACCCGGCTCGCGTAGATAACGATTCTGCGGTTGCGGGCGGCCCGGGCCTTGGCCCGGGTACGGTCCGGCCCGGCGTCCGGCTTCGCGGCGGCGGCGGGTACGGCGACGGCGGACTTCGGCCGGGTGATGGACTCAGGCTGCATCGAACGCACCCCTCTCGCGGGTGATCCGCACCTCTTCGCCCAGCGAGGACCAGATCTCCCGGTAGATCTCGATGAACCGGGGTTCCAGCCGCACCGATTCGACCTTGCGGGGCCGCGGCAGGTCGATCTCGAAGACCTCCTTGACGGTCGCCGGTCCCGCGGTCATGACCACGACCTTGTCGGCGAGCGCGATGGACTCCTCCAGGTCGTGGGTGACGAAGACGACCGACGCCCTGGTGCCCGCCCACAGCTCCAGCAGCTCATCCGACATCAGCGCCCGGGTCTGGACGTCCAGCGCCGAGAAAGGCTCGTCCATGAGCAGGATCTCGGGGTCGCCCACGAAGGTCTGGGCGAGCGCGACGCGCTTGCGCTGACCACCGGACAGCTGATGCGGATACCGGTCCTCGAAGGCCGACAGGCCCACCCGGGCCAGCCATTCGCGGGCCCGTTCCTTCGCCTCGGGCTTCGGCACGCCGCGGAACCGGGGCCCGGCCATCACGTTCGACAGCACCGAGCGCCATGGGAAGACCGCGTCCTGCTGGAAGACGAAGCCCACCTTGTCACCGATGCCGCGTACCGGTTCGCCGGCGACCAGCACCTGGCCTGCGGTGGGCTCCTCCAGCCCACTGACCAGGGTCAGCGTCGTGGACTTACCGCACCCGGTCGGCCCGACCACCGCGACGAACTCTCCGCGCTCGACGGTCAGGTCCAGGTCTCGTACGGCGGTGTGCAGGGCACCGGAGGGCGTTCGGAATGCCTTGCTCGCGCCCCGCAGCTCGATGGCGGGGCTTGTTGGACTGCTCATCTGTGGCTTACCTCCTGGCCCCGGCGTCCCGGCCGGAGCTACGGCCAGGGAGGCTAGGAGTGACCTGAGCCACGACGACAGCCTTGTGAGCGCAAGGCCGCCTTCTGCGCACATCCCCTGTTGTGCTCGTTTTGCTCGCGCCAGAACAACGAAAGCGAAACGGGCACTGGCCCCCTCCCCCGGTTCCGTTTACCGTGCATTCACCTGAGAGAGACGGGACATCGCTGGTTCCGCGAATCCGCGGAAGGACGTCAGTCAAGGAGCCCATATGCGGATCCGTTGGCCACGGCGTGTCTTCTCACAGGTCCTGCTGATGCAGCTCACCATCGCCACCGGTGTCACGGTGCTGACGACCGGGCTGTTCCTGGGGCCGCTCAGCGCACAGCTCGACGACCAGGCGATGCGCCGTGCCCTGGCCATCGCCCAGACCACCGCCGCTCAGCCGCAGGTCACCCGGGCGCTGCTGAGCTCACGCCCCACCACCTCCGGCCCGGTCCAGGCCGAGGCCGAGCGGATCCGGCGGGCCACCGGCGCCCGCTATGTCGTCGTCATGGACCTGCGCGGGATCCGCTGGTCCCACACCGTCCCGGCCCGCATCGGCGGGCATGTCTCCACCGACCCCAGCGAGGCGCTCGCCGGCCGTGAGGTCATGGAGATCGACAGCGGCACCCTGGGCCGCACCGCGCGCGGCAAGGTGCCGATGCGCGATGCGGACGGCCGGATCGTCGGCGCCGTCTCCGTGGGCATCGCCTACGACAGTGTCCGGGAGCGGCTGCTGCGTACGGTGCCGGGGCTGCTGCGTTACGCGGGCGCCGCCCTCGCCGTCGGAGCCCTCGCCGCGGTCGTGGTCTCGCGCCGGCTGAACCGGCGTACGCACGGGCTCGCCTTCGCGGATATCTCCGCGCTCCTCGCCGAGCGCGAGGCGATGCTCCACGGCATCCGCGAGGGTGTCGTCGCCCTCGACCGGCACGGCCGGATCCGCCTGGTCAACGACGAGGCGCAGCGGCTGCTCGGGCTGGGTCCGGACGCCACCGGGCGCGCCGTGGACGACGTGCTGCCGCCGGGGCGTACGACTGATGTGCTGGCCGGGCGGGTGGACGGGACGGATCTGCTGACCGTCAGCAGCGGACGCGTGCTGGTCGCCAACCGTATGCCCACCGAGGACGGCGGCGCGGTCGCCACCCTGCGTGACCGCACCGAGCTGGAGCTGCTCGGCCGCGAACTCGACAGTACCCACGGCCTGCTGGACGCGCTGCGCGCACAGGACCACGAACACGCGAACCGGCTGCACACACTGCTCGGCCTGCTGGAACTCGGTCTGCACGACCAGGCTGCCGACTTCGTCCTCGAGCTCACCGACACCCACCGCGCCTCCGCCGAGGAGGTCGCCGAGCGGGTCCACGATCCGCTGCTCGCCGCCCTGCTCGTCGGCAAGGCATCCATTGCCGCCGAGCGCGGTGTGGCGCTGCGCATCTCCCCCGCCACCCTGCTGCCGGACCGGGTGGTCGACCCGCGCGACCTGGTGACCGTCCTGGGGAACCTCATCGACAATGCCCTGGACGCCGTGGCCGCGCACGGCGACTCTAACCCTTATGTGGAGGTTGAGCTGCGTGCCGAAAACACCACCGCCGTGCTGCGGGTGGCCGACACCGGGCCCGGCGTGCCACCGGACAGGCGCGAGCTGGTGTTCGCCGAAGGCTGGACGACCAAGGACCGCCTGACGCACCGGGGCCGCGGGCTCGGCCTGGCCCTGGTCCGGCGGCTCGCCGAACGGTACGGCGGCATGGCGAGGGTCACCGCCCGGGCGGGCGGAGGCGCGGTGTTCACCGTCGTCCTGCCCGAGGCACTGGCCGCGCCGGAGACGCTCGGCCGGAGCACGCCCACTCCCGTCACCCCACGGCCCCAGCTGCCCTGACCTCCTCGAGGGAGACACGATGATCGATGTACTGGTCGTGGACGACGACTTCCGGGTCGCCGAGATCAACGCCGCGTACGTGGCCAAGGTCCCCGGCTTCCGGGTGGCCGCCCGGGCCCACACGGCCGCTCACGCGCTGGCCACCCTGGAGCGCACCCGCATCGACCTCATCCTGCTCGACTACTACCTGCCGGACGAGAACGGGCTCACTCTCGTGCGGCGTATGCGGCAGTTGGGCCACCACGCGGACGTCATCATGGTGACGGCCGCCCGCGATGTCGCCACCATCCAGGCCGCGATGCGCTACGGCGCGCTGCAGTACCTGGTCAAGCCGTTCAGCTTCCCGGGGCTGCGCGCCAAGCTGGACGGCTACGCGGCGCTGCGCCGCACGCTGGACGGGGTCGGCCGCGGTGAGGCCGGCCAGGAGCAGGTCGATCAGATCTTCGGCGCCCTGCGTACCGCCGAAGTGGCTGCCACGGAGCTGCCCAAGGGCCACTCCGCACCGACCGCCGACCTCATCCGCCATGTGCTGCGCAAGGCCGACGAGCCGCTGTCCGCGCACGAGGTCGCCGAACGGGCCGGGCTGAGCCGGTCCACCGCCCAGCGGTATCTGAAGTACCTGGAGCAGGCGGGGCGGCTGCGCCTGACCCTCAAGTACGGCGATACCGGGCGGCCCGAGCACCGCTACGCCTGGGCTACGGCCGGCTGACGGGGCCGCGCCGCCTGTGGCGCGTGCGGGGTCCCGTCAGCGGCGGTGGGTTGACCGTCAGGCCAGTTCGTTCAGCATCTCGACCAGCGGAGCGGCCCCTGCGCGCGCGGACGGCGGGGCGCGACCGCGAGTATCCTCGGGTGGCGAGTGTCGCCATACCGACGCGATTGCCACGGTGATCACATCCAGCCGCGCATGCGTGGCTACGGCAGGTGATGACCGGGGCCCCCGGCCGTCGAGGAGGTGGCGATGGTCGGCACCCTCATCGATTTCACGGCGGAGCGAGCCCCCTGCGGAAGGCTCGTCGACGGGCACCGCCTCCTGGAGGACGACTGCGCGGGTCTGGTCATCGATGACGTGACCTACGTATGCGGTTGCCGCCGGATTCACCATGAATTCCACGACGGCAGCATCCGTGTCACGACCGTCCGCCACGACGGCAAGGTCCTCATCGACGAGCACAGTGCAGACCACGAGGCTTGACACCGGTGGACACCGAGGTGGCGAGATGACCGCTTCCCATGACGTCGTGGTGGTCGGCGGCGGAGCGGCGGGCCTGCGTGCTGCGATCGCCATCGCGGAAAGCAATCCGCGGCTCAGCGTGGCGATCATTTCCAAGGTCTATCCGATGCGCAGCCACACGGTGTCCGCCGAGGGCGGCGCGGCGGCGGTCGCCGGTGCCGACGACAGTCTCGACGAGCACGCCTACGACACCGTCTCCGGCGGGGACTGGCTGTGCGATCAGGATGCCGTCGAGGCCTTCGTCGAGGAGGCTCCGAAGGAGCTGCTGCGGCTCGAACACTGGGGCTGTCCGTGGAGCCGCCGGCCGGACGGGCACATCGCGGTACGGGCCTTCGGCGGCATGAAGAAGAAGCGCACCTGGTTCGCCGCCGACAAGACGGGCTTCCACCTGCTGCACACGCTCTTCCAGACGGCGCTGTCGTACCGGACTCTCGTGCGGTACGACGAGTGGTTCGTCAGCACCCTGCTCGTGGACGACGGGCGGGTGCGCGGCGTGGTGGCGCTCGAGCTGGCCACCGGCCGGATCGAGGCCGTCACCGCCGGCGCCGTCATCGTGTGCACCGGAGGATGCGGCCGGGTCTACCCCTTCACCACCAACGCGAATATCAAGACCGGTGACGGCATGGCTCTGGCCTACCGGGCCGGGGCGCCGCTGGGGGACATGGAGTTCGTTCAGTACCACCCCACCGGTCTGCCGTTCACCGGCATCCTGATCACGGAGGCGGCCCGAGCCGAGGGCGGCTGGCTGCTCAACCGGGACGGGTACCGCTATCTGCAGGACTACGACCTCGGCAAGCCCGAGCCCGAACCGGTGCTGCGCAGTATGGAGTTGGGGCCGCGCGACCGGCTGTCGCAGGCGTTTGTGCACGAGCTCGACGAGGGCCGGACCATCGACACGCCACACGGGCCCGTCGTCCATCTCGATCTGCGCCATCTGGGCGCGGAGACCATCGATACGAAGCTCCCCTTCGTACGGGAACTGTGCCTGAGGTATCAGAACATCGACCCCGTGACGGAGCTGATCCCGGTACGTCCGGTGGTTCACTACATGATGGGCGGCATCCACACCGACATCGACGGCGCGGCGGGGCTGGCGGGCCTGTACGCCGCCGGCGAGGTGGCATGCGTCAGCATCAACGGCGCGAACCGGCTGGGCTCCAACTCGCTTCCGGAGTGCCTGGTCTTCGGCGCGCGCGCCGGCCGGGCCGCTGCCGAGTACGCCGCCGCTGCGGCCGGTTCCCGCCCGGGCTCGGCGGTCCTGGCGCAGGCCCGTGACGAGGAGCGGCGGCTGGAGCACCAGTTCAGGGACCGCGCCGGGGGGTCGGAGCGGATCGCGGACCTCCGCACCGAGATGCAGGAGGCCATGGAGAACGGCGCCGGGATCTATCGCGACGGCGAGTCCCTGACGAAGGCGGCCGACAGGCTGCGTCTGCTGCGGGATCGTTTCGGCCATGCCGCGATCGACGATCGCAGCCGCACGTTCAACACCGATCTGATCGCGATGATCGAGCTGTCGTTCATGCTGGATGTGGCCGAGAGCATCGTGCGCTGCGCACTGCGGCGCGAGGAGTCTCGGGGCGCGCACCAACGCACCGACTTCCCCGCACGGGACGACCAGCGGTTCCTTGCCCATTCGCTGATCCGCCGTGAGGCCGACGGCACTGCCCGCGTCGGGTACCGGCCGGTGACCGTCACCCGCTGGTCGCCCGGGAAACGCGTCTACGGGAGGTAGCAGCCATGGCGGACGACCGGATCACCCTCCAGGTCACGCGGTACCGGCCGGAAGAGGAGACCGAACCGACCGTGCAGTCCTACGAGGTTCCGCTGCGCAAGGAGTGGACGGTGCTGGACGGCCTCAACTACATCAAGGACCACCTGGACGGCACGCTCTCCTACCGCTGGTCCTGCCGGATGGGCATCTGCGGCAGCTGTGGCATGACCGTCAACGGCGAGCCACTGCTGAGCTGTTCGGCCTTCCTGACCGACTCCGCGCCGGGGCCGGTGCGGGTCGAACCGCTGAGCGCCTTTCCCGTGATCCGCGATCTCGTCGTCGAGATCGGCGACTTCATGAACAAGCTGACCGAGGTCAAGCCGTGGATCATCCGTGACGAGGACAAGCCGCTCGACGAAGGCGAGTATCTGCAGACGCCGGCCGAGATGGACGAGTACCAGCAGTACAGCATGTGCATCAACTGCATGCTCTGCTACGCGGCCTGCCCCGTGTACGCACTCGATCCCGAGTTCATCGGCCCGGCGGCGATCGCGCTGGCCCAGCGCTACAACCTCGACTCCCGCGATGAGGGGGCCGCCGACCGGCGGGACGTCCTCTCCGCTGCCGAGGGCGTCTGGGCCTGCACCCTGGTCGGCGAGTGCACCACCGCGTGTCCCAAAGGCGTCGACCCGGCGGGCGCCATCCAGCGCTACAAACTCACGGCCGCCACCCAGGCACTCAAGGAATTCCTGTGGCCGCGGGGGGCGCGATGACCGAGACCGGCCGCCCGAGGCTGTACCACCGACCGGTGTCCACCTTCTGGTGGCTTCGGCGCCGGTCCTACCTGGTCTTCGTGCTGCGCGAGCTCAGCAGCGTGTTCATCGCCTGGTTCGTGGTGTTCTTCCTGCTGCTGGTCCGTGCGACCGCCGGGGGCCGCGAGGAGTACGAGCGGTTCCAGGTCTGGAGTGCCAACTGGTGGGTGGTGCTGCTCAATACGATCGCCCTGCTGTTCGTCCTGCTGCACGCCGTCACCTGGTTCAACCTGGCGCCCCGCGCCATGGTCGTACGGCTGCGGGGCCGTCGCGTCCGGCCGGGATGGGTCCTGGCACTGCACTACATGGTGTGGGCACTGCTGTCGGCGGCCACGGCCTGGTTGCTGCTGGGGGGATGAGCACGGTGAACAGAAGATCCCCGGAACCTTTGCTGTGGCTGCTGTTCGGCATCGGCGGCACAGCCGCCGCGCTGCTGGTCCCCGCTGTGCTGTTCCTGTTCGGCGTCGCCTTTCCCTTGGGGTGGCTGCCGGCCCCCGACCACGCGTACCTGCTCTCCGTGCTGAGCCACCCGCTGACCAAGGTGGTGGCCTTCGGACTGTGCACGCTGTGCCTCTTCCACTGGGCCCATCGCTTCCGTTACACCCTGTACGACGGTCTGCGCCTCAAACAGCACGGCACCGTGATCGCCCTGTGCTGTTACGGCGCTGCGGTGGCGGGATCGGTCGCGGCGGCCGTTCTCCTCCTGCTCGCCTGACCTCCCCCGCCACCAGGACTACCTGGCGTCCACCACATCGGCCACGACGCAGGTGACGTTGTCGGGGCCGCCCGCGTCATGGGCCAGGGCCACCAGTTCGCGGACGGTCCGCTCCGGGTCGGGGATGCTGGAGACCACGCGGTGGATCTCTGTGGACGGCACCACCGCGGACAGGCCGTCGGAGCAGAGCAGATACCGGTCTCCGAGCCGCGCATCGTGCAGGCTCACATCGGCGGCCGGCTCGCCGCGCCCGTCCAGCGCCCGGAGCAGCAGGGAGCGCTGCGGATGCGAGGCAGCTTCCTCGGGGGTGATGCGGCCCTCGTCGACCATCGACTGCACCAGGGTGTGGTCGTGGGTGATCTGGAACGACTCGCCGTCACGCAGCAGATAGGCCCGGGAGTCGCCGATGTGGACAAGCGCCAGCTGGGAGCCCGTCCACAGCATCGCGGTGAGCGTCGTACCCGTCTCCTGCACGGACGGCTCCGCTCCGGCGATGCTGTGCACGGCGTGGTCGGCCTGGTGAACGGCGTCCTCAAGGGCGTTGACGAGGTCGCCCGCGGCGATGGCGGTGTGGGCGTCAAAGCGTTTCAACACTTCGATCGCGGCCGTGCCGGCGGGCGATCCGCCGTCCCCGAACCCGTCGGCCACGGCGAGCAGACGGGAGTCCGCATACGCGGAGTCCTGGTTGCGGGGGCGGACCAGACCGGCATCCGACAGCGCGGCGTAGCGGATTCCCAGCGGTGTGCTGGCGTACGGCATGGTGGTGTCCTTCCCGGACAGATGGTCGATGAGGAAGGACGCCAGGTCCCGTCGCGCGGCGGTGTCGGCCTCGGCCTGGGCCCAGAACGCGGCGACCTCCTCGGCCGCCGCGGCGGGATCGAGTTCGCACACCACGCGGATCCGGGCCAGCGGCATGCCCAGGCGGCGCAGCCACGCCACCAGTCGAGCCCGCTCCAGCTGCGTCGGCTCGTAGAACCGGTACCCGGTGACCGCGTCGACGCGAGCCGGTCGCAGCAGGCCGAGCTCGTCGTACAGACGCAGCGCCTTCGGTGACAGCCGGGACGCCCTCGCGAACGCCCCGATCGTCAGCAGTTCCATCCTGGCTCCTCCTCATGCCGGGCCCGTCGCCCGGCGCCACCGATGCTGCGGCTTGCCCCAGGGAGAAGGTCAACCGGTACGGCCGTGCGGTTCCCGCCAGGAGGAACTCATCGAGGGCGGCAGGGTGGGGCGGCATGTGCGGGGAAAGTCACAGCATCTCCGGCGGGGCGCGGTGACGAATCGGTGACGGCGAGGGGAAGGGTTGGTGCATGGAGGATCAGGATTCGGCGATCGGAGCGCATCGCGCGCTGGTCATGGATGAGGATCTGGGCGAGGAACGGCCGATCGTGCTGTTCCTGCACGGTGGGCGAGCCGCTGGGCTGGGCAGGCCGCCCCGATGGAACCTGGCCGCCCTGCGGATGGTGCCGTTCGCCAGGGCCGTGCGGCGCCGGTTGGAGGACCGCGCGCCGGCGATCGGTGAGGTCCGCTACCGGCACCGCGGATGGAACGGCCATCGGGCCGATGCGACGCGTGATGCACGGGGTGCCTTGGAGCAGGTGGCGCGCCAGGCCGGCGCGGCCCCCGTCGTCCTGGTCGGGCACTCGATGGGCGCGCGTGCAGCGCTGGCCGTCGGCGGACATCCGCAGGTGCGGGCGGTGATCGCGCTGGCCCCGTGGTGCCCGCGGGACGAGCCGGTGGAGCACTTGGCCGGCACCCCGACCGTACTGATCCACTCCGACCGGGACCGGATCACCGACCCCGAGGAGTCCCGGCGGTTCGCCGTACGTGCCAGGGCCGCGGGTACGCCCGTGTGCCGTCTCGTCGTGGCCGGCAGCGACCACGCCATGATCCGGCGGGCCGCCGACTGGCACACGGCCACCGCGCAGCTCGTGGCAGGCTTCCTGGGGGTAACCGGTCTTCCGCCCGCGGTCGCCACCGCCCTGGAACTCGGCCCGGCCGAGACCCAGGGACTGGACATTCCCGTCGCCCTGGGCGGCCGTACGCGCTGACCTGCCTCCAGCGGTAGAAGAGGCCAGGGTCATCATGGTCATCTCCGTCCCCGCCGCGCGTCGGCAGGGGCGGTGATGCAGCTGATACCGGGCGGCGAGGGGCTGGAACGTGGAGAGCGACGAGCAGGTGGCCGGATTCTGGCGGGCGTTGGGCCTGCCGGGGTTGATCGATGTGCACACGCACTTCATGCCGGAGCGGGTGCTGGCGAAGGTGTGGGCCTACTTCGATTCGGCCGGCCCCCTGGTGGGGCGGCCCTGGCCCATCACCTACCGCACGGATGAGGACCAGCGAGTGGCGACACTGCGGCGGTTCGGGGTGCGGAGGTTCACCTCCATGCTCTATCCGCACAAGCCGGCGATGGCGGGGTGGCTGAACCGCTGGTCGGCCGATTTTGCCGCGCGTACGCCGGACTGTCTGCACACGGCGACGTTCTTCCCCGAGCCCGACGCGGCCCGTTACGTCGCGCAGGCGGTCGAGGACGGCGCCCGGGTGTTCAAGTCGCACATCCAGGTGGGCGGATACGACCCGAACGATCCGTTGCTGGACCCGGTCTGGGGCTTGCTCGCCGAGGCCGGGATACCCGTGGTCACACACTGCGGATCGGGTCCTGCTCCGGGCAAGTACACCGGTCCGGAGCCGGTGGGGCGGCTGCTGGCCCGGCATCCGCGGCTGCGTCTGGTGGTCGCCCATATGGGCATGCCGGAGTACAGCGACTTCCTGGACCTGGCCGACCGCTACCGGCACGTTCATCTGGACACCACGATGGCCTTCACCGCCTTCAGCGAGGCGGCCGCTCCCTTCCCGCGCCATGAACTGCCGCGCCTGGCGGGCCTCGGTGACCGGATTCTGCTCGGGACGGACTTCCCGAACATCCCTTACACCTATCTGGAAGCGCTGCGGTCGCTGGAAGGGCTGGGGCTGGGCGACTCGTGGCTCCGCGGGGTCTGCCACGACAACGCGGCCCGGCTGTTCGCCTTGTGAGCCAGGCAGGGGTGGTACGCCCCGCGGCCGCCGAGCGGAGGCCGGCGCGCAGTCGCCGAAGTAGTTGAGGTGCCGGGTCCAGCTCCACAGCCCCCGGTCCATGATCCGCACCGTGTTGGCGGTGTCCGCCGTGAACCGGGCAAGCTGGAAGTCCCCAACGGCTTCGAAGAACAGGCCGGCGGCCGTCGGCCACGGTGGCGTACGGCGGACCCCAGCAGCCCGCCGGCGGTGGCGGGCCGGCATGTTCAGTAGCTGATGATCAATCAGCTGGGGAGGGTGTGAGGGGCGGTGGGACTCGGTGAAGGTCGCCCGCCGGGGCTCGTCACCCGCCGGGGCCATACCGTGCGCCGCGGATGGCATGGTGGCCTGCGCGGAGGGCAGCGGGCTCACCGGTCCCAGGCCGTGCAGGCCAAGAAGCCCGGCCAGTACGGCGAGTACGAGCAATGCCCCGCAGCCGCAGCGTCGGCCCCGGGTACGAGGACGGCTCGCGCGGGGTCACGGACCACATCGCAGGCAACGCCCCGACAGCCCGCGGCAGGGGGCTGGACGGCGAGTTCGCCGCCCGGCCCCCTCACCACGTGCGGCCGGGGCGTACGTCAAGCGGCGACGTGCTCGAACACCGCGGCCAGCCCCTGTCCGCCGCCGATGCACATCGTCTCGAGACCGTAGCGCGCCTGCCTGCGCCGCATTTCCCAGGTGAGGGTCGCGAGGATGCGCGCACCCGTGGCACCCACCGGGTGCCCGAGCGAAATGCCCGAGCCATTGACGTTGATCCGCTCATGGTCGGCATCGGTCAGGCCCAACGCCCGTGTGCACGCCAGAGCCTGAACGGCGAAGGCCTCGTTCAGCTCGATGAGGTCCATGTCGGCCAGCGACAGTCCCGCCCGGTCGAGGGCGGCCCGTGTGGCGGCCACCGGGCCGATGCCCATGGTCTCGACGGGCACGCCCGCACGGGCGAAGGACACCAGCTTCGCCAGCGGCCTCAGGCCGAGCCGCTCGGCCGTGTCCGCGCGGGTCACCAGACACGCCGCGGCCGCGTCGTTCTGGCCGCTGGCGTTTCCCGCCGTGACTGTCGCCTCCGGGTCGGACTTCAGCATGATGGGCCGCAGCGCCGCCAGTTGCTCCGCCGTGGTGTCGGGACGGGGGTGCTCGTCCACCGAGACGACCACGTCGCCTTTACGGGTGCGTACCGTCACGGGGACGATCTCCTCGTCGAACAACCCGCCGGCCATCGCCTTTCCGACGCGCTGCTGCGACCGCAGGGCCAGGGCATCCTGCTCCTCGCGGGAGATGGCGAACTCCCGTCGCAGGTTCTCCGCGGTCTCGATCATGCCGCCGGGGACCGGGTGGTTGACGCCGCCCGCGGTCACCCGGCCGCGAGCCAGCGAGTCGTGCAGTTCCAGGCTCGGCGTCGTGATCCCCCACCGGCCCTCGTGCGTGTAGAACGGGGCCGCACTCATGACGTCGACCCCGCCGGCGATGACGACGTCGCTGAACCCGCAGCGAATCTGCATGGCGGCGTCAAGGACGGCCTGCAGTCCCGATCCGCAGCGGCGGTCGATCTGGATTCCCGCGACCGTGTGCGGCAGTCCGGCGTCGAGGGCCGCCACGCGCCCGATCGCCGGCGCGTCGGAGGTCGGGTATGCGTGCCCCAGGATCACCTCGTCGATCCGGTCGGGCTCGATGCCGGTGCGGCTGACCACTGCCGCGATCACATGGGCGGCCAGGGCGGCCGGCCGCAGGCTCGACAGGGCACCGCCGAACTTGCCTATCGGCGTGCGCAGCGGTTCACAGATGACCACATCGGGCTGGTCGGACATGCGTCGGCCTTTCTGCGCGGGAGTGTCCCCCCGACGCTGCCATTCGCGCACTGGGCAGGTCCACTGTCCGAGGTGCCCCGCACAGCACGCGGTTCGTTTCCATCATGCGATCGCCGCCGTGGGCCACGATGGCGGCACCATCTTCCTCGAAGCGTTCGCATCGTTCGAGGGGGCCGCCGGTCACGATGCGTCGCCACTCCCCCAGCCGGTGCTCGCCTACGTGTACACGGTCGGCTGCTCGGGCATCCTGGGCCCTCAGCCGCAGGCGCGCGGGAGCACGGGTCGGCGTCAGCCCGCTTTTCGGCGGCGGTGGCGCCTGCGGTGAGGCCTGTCGTGAGGCCCCCGCAGGCTCGCCGGGCCTACCGTGCCGGAGCCGTAGCGGGCGTTGGCCCGGTCGATGGCCGGTTCGGCCCGCAGCCGGTTCTCCCGCGTGCGGTCGAACGTGAGCTGCTCGGCCGCGCCCTCGGCGCTGCCCAGCTGCTCGGCGCGGACGGTGAGCGCGCGGACGCGGGCGCGCTGCAGCCCGAGGGCGTCGAAGGCCTGATAGGCGGCCAGACGGAGGTCTTCGGTGTGGGCGGAGGCCCCGGCGAGGGTCCGGGAGCGGGTCAGCGTGGTCCGGTCGGCGAAGGTGACGGTGAGGCTGAGTGCGCGGGCCGTCTGGCGGCTGTGGCGCAGTTGCTCACCGAGGGCCACGACCATCTCCAGCAGCGTGGTGCGGATGCGTGCCGGGTCCAGCGTGTCCTCGTCCAGGCGCCGCTGTTCGCTCAGCGAGGGCGGGAGGCCGGAGGTGGTGACCGGCCGGGGATCGATGCCGCGGGCGCGGTCATGGAGCAGGCGTCCGGCGCGCCCGCCGAGGATGCGCTGGACGGTCGACTGCGGGGTGGCGGCGAGAGCGCCGATGGTGTGCAGACCGTAGCGGGTCAGCAGCTCGGCCTGGACGGGCCCGATGCCGTACAGGGCCTGGACCGGCAGGGGCTGCAGGAAGGCGGCGATCGCCTCGGGCGTGTCGTCGACGAAGGTGATGCCCTCCGGGGCAGGGCAGGCGGACGCCATGGCGGCGAGTGTCCAGTTCGGTGCGACGCCGATGCGGGTGTCGATGCCGTAACGCTCCAGAGCCTGCGCCCGGATGCGCTGCGCCAGCTGGAGCGGGGTGGCGCGGAAGTAGCGCAGGCTCCCGGCGACATCGGCCAGCGCGGCGGTCGGAGGCAGGGCCTGCACGACGGGCGTGGTGTCACCGATCAGTTCGAGCAGCTGTCGGTAGGAGCCCTCGTCCGTGCCCGGACGGCACCGGATGTGCAGCACATGCGCCCCGGCCGGGGCCGGGTGCCGTTCGCCGTCCAAGAGCGCCACCTCCACGCGCCCACCATATCGAACGAGAATTCGAATCTTGCGATCCTCCCGCCGCGGGCCGCGAGCCGCGGAGGGCCACCAAAGAACGGTTACGCCGCGTGGGCGTGCAGCGGGGTCAGGAGCAGGCGGACCTCCACCTCCTGGTCGCCCGGCACGAAGCGCTCATGATCGACGTGGAAGGAGTGCTCCAGCGCGTCCAGCACCTGGTGGACGGGGCGGTCGGTGCCGTACAAGTCAGCCGTCACCGGGCCGCCCAGCTCCGTCGGGCCCGGCCTTTGGGATGTGGCGCACAAAATCCGTACGTCGAAGGTGGCGCTCCAGACCATGGGGTTGGTCACGTGCTCGGGCTTGTGCGCATGGGACGTGTGCGCCGCGCCGTCCGTGCGGTCCGGGAAGCAGGCGCAGAGCGTGCCGAACACGGCGTGTGCGTCCCGTTCCGCACAGTCGGTGAGATGGACGCTGACATGGGCCGGGCTCTGCAGGGTCGTCATCGAGGATGCTCCGGATTCCATCGGTCCGATTCCGTATGTCCAGCATGCGCGCTGGGGCGAAATCCTGCGAGACCTGCTGTTTCGGCAGAAAAGTGGAGGGCACACGTTCTGCGTCCCATCGGAGGTGATCCCTGTGCCAGGACGTGAAGAACTTCCTTCGACGCTGGAGCGCTCCCCCAGCGACGCTCAGCGCACCTGGATCAAGGCACATGATTCGGCAGTCGAACAGTACGGCGAGGGCGAGCGGGCCCACCGGGTCGCCTTCAACGCGCTCAAGCACAAGTACGAGAAGGTCGGCGACCACTGGGAGCGGAAGGAGGGGGGACGCAAGGGTCCGTCCGATCCGCAGGCCGCCACCCCTCGGCAGCAGCCTGCCCGCAGCGGTGAAGGCGTCGACGAGAACGCCTCCAAGGAGCATCTGTACGACGTGGCCAAGCGGCTGGGCATCAGCGGCCGGTCGCAGATGACCAAGTCCGAACTGCTGGACGCGGTCCGCAAGGAGAACCGTGAGCGGACGCGACAGGCCCGGTCGGGCTGAGTCGCGCGGCGAACCCAAGGCCGACCGGCCTCGGTGAGCCTGGTCGGCTCGGTGACCGAGGAGGAGTGGGCTTCCATGCGATTCCATGACCGCAGGCAGGCGGGCCGGGCGCTCGCGGAGGCGCTGGTGGAGCGGCAGCAGCGCGGCGAGCTGCCGAATCCGCTGGTTCTGGCGTTGCCGCGGGGCGGGGTTCCGGTGGGCGAGGAGGTCGCCCGGGCGCTGAGCGCGCCCCTGGATGTGCTCGTGGCCCGGAAAATCGGCGCGCCGTTCAACCCTGAGGTGGGCGTGGGGGCGATCGCGGGTGAGGCCCCGCCGTACTACGACCAGCGGGCCCTGGCCATGCTGGATCTGACGACGGACCAGCTCTCGCCCACCGTCGCCCGCGAGCGGACGGAGATGCACCGCCGGGAGGATCTGTACCGGCACGGCCGTCCGCCGCTTGACCTGAGGGGCCGGGTGGTCATCCTCGTCGACGACGGGCTGGCCACCGGTGGCACGGCACGGGCCGCGCTGCGCTGGGCGCGCGAGCGCGGCGCCGAGCGGCTGATCCTCGCCGTGCCCGTCGCCTCCCCGGACACCGCCGCCGCGATGGAAGCGGAGGCCGACGAGGTGGTGTGCCTGGAGCAGCCGTTGTCCTTCCACGCGGTCGGGCAGTGGTACGAGGACTTCGACCAGGTCAGTGACCAGGAGGTCATCGACATCCTGCGCCGCTTCGAACCCGTACGGTGAGCGTAGCGGCTCGCACCTCGGCCGGCGTCAGCCCGCGACGCCGGCCGCACCGTGCGCGGCACCGACAGGTTTGGACTCCGGAGAACCGCGCTGCCGCAGATGGATCGACAGCACGGCCATGGAGAGCCGCCCGTGAGCTGGGCGGGCTATCTGAGCTCGGCCGACTTCTGGGCCGGACCTGTCGTGGAGAGGAGGAGCCCTCCGGGCGGGTTCGCCCGGAGGGGGACCTCCGGTCGACATCACCCCAGTACCCCCCACCTCTCAGACCAATCACGGCAAATCCACCCCAGTGGTCACGGGGGCATCGCCGGTCGCGGCCAGGTGGTAGACGGTGAAGGCCCGGCGGATGACCGGCTGTGCGACGTTGCGGACCCGCACCCCGCCGCTGGTGATGCCGTGTTCGCTGCCCAGGTGGGCGTGCCCGTGGACGGCCAGGTCGGCGCCCGCCTCGTCCATCGCCTCCGACAGCAGATAGCTGCCCAGGAAGGGGTAGATCTCCAGCGGCTCGCCGGCGAGGGTGTCCGGCACCGGAGAGAAGTGCGTCAAGGCGATACGCAGGGCGCAGTGCCGCTCTCTCAGCTGCCGCAGGGCCTGGCAGAGCCCATCGGCGCAGCGGCGGGTGAGGCGGATGAAGTCCTTCATCTCCCGCTCGCCGAACTCGCTGCCGCTGCGGCCGGCGAACCCGCCGCCGAAGCCCTTGGTCCCCGCGACACCGACGGCGGTCCCGTTCACGTCGACGACCGTGAAGTCCCGCTCCAGCACCGTCACTTCGGCATCCCGCAGGATGGCGGTGACCTCCTCCGGCTGTTCGGCGTGGTGGTCGTGGTTGCCGAGGACGGCGATCACCGGTATGCCGAGCCCGGCCATCTCGTCGGCGACCACCCGGGCTTCCTCGGGGGTGCCGTGCCGGGTGAGGTCACCGGCGAGCAGCAGGAGGTCGGCGCACTCGGGGAGGGTGTCGAGGGCGGGCCGGAGCAGGCCCTGGCTGTCCGGCCCCATGTGGATGTCTCCCACGGCCGCGATGCGGATCATGGCAGCTCCTCCGGGTGGTCGGGAGGGGTGGCGTCACTCAGGGCGATGTCGGTGCGCACCCGTACGCCCGGCAGGTCCTCGGCCACGATGCGCAGGATGTCGTCGCGGCATGCGGCTGTGGGGACGGTCCCGGAGACGGTGACCGCGTCGCCGTGGGCCTCGATCCGCAGCCCCAGTTCGGCGGCCTCCCCCTGGGCAAGCCGCTCCCGCAGATGCGCGATGCGGTATTCGGTGTTCAGTGTGCGGCCGCTGTCCGGGGTGGCAGGGCGCCCGGGGGTGTCAGGTGTCATCGCCGGCCTCCTCCGGTTCGATGACCTCCAGGAGTTCGAGGAGGTAGAGGAAGGCGGCGGGCATGGGGGATGTACCGCATTCGCGCCGCACCCGGTCCCAGTCGATCTTCTCCCGGAGGGTGCGCGCGACCGGCAGTACGGCACCGAAGTCGCAGTGATGCTCGGAGAAGGCGCCCAGCAGGCTCATCAGCAGATCGGTCGCGGCGAGGACCGGCATATGGACGGAGTCGATGGGGAGCACTTCGGCCCGGTCCAGCAGCTCTGGGGTCACCGGGTGCCGCCCCAGCGAGAAGATCAGGTCGATGTCCTGGCCCCGGCACCGCGCTTTGAGCAACCAGTCCTCCGGGGGCTGGAACACCTCGAGTCCGGCGGCACTGAGCGTGGCGGCGACCGCCTCGGCGTCTTCCGGCAGGATGCAGAAGTCGGCGTCGTGCCGCAGTCGGGCCACGACGCCGTGCGCGTACGTGGCGACGCCACCGGCGAGGGCGAAGGGGTGGTCTCCGGCCTTGAGCAGGGCCGCGACCTGCTTGGCCGCCCCCAAAATCGCCTGTGCGCGGTCGGGGGGCAGCTTCTCCTCGCCCTCCGGGGTCCGCTCGGTGTCACCCGGATCGTCGACGACCATCACTGACGTCCTCCCCAGGCCGGCCTGCCCGGCCGGCAGGACCTTGGGGCGTACGAGTACCCGGTCCCGGCTGCTGACGCCCGGATGACGGGGGCAACTGTCCCGGGCGGGCACTCTCGCCGCGCGGGGACTCCTTCCGCGCTTCCGGGTCCGTAGATTGGCCCCATGGGTCGGAGGCCGGCAGGACTGCAGCAGCTGTACCGCAGGGCAAGCGCGAGCGCCCCCACCTATCCGGAGGTGGGGGCCACGCTGCGAGGGCCACTGCCCCCGGGTTACGCATACCTGCAGCGCAGGATCCGGCTCGGCACGGGTGCAGAGCTCTTCGAGCGGGCCGGCGCCGCGGTGCTGGACTGGGCGGCGCAGCGCGGCTCGGGCTTCGGCGTGTACCCGGGGAATCCCGCGGCCGAGGGCGAAACAGCGCTGATCACGGTGCGGTTTCCGGGTGTGCTCGGCCTGCCGGTCAGGGTGATCCCGTGCCGTGTGGTGTGGACGGTGACCGAACCCGGACGGACCGGGTTCGCGTACGGGACCCTGCCGGGGCACCCCGAGTGCGGTGAGGAGTCGTTCTGTGTGGTCCGGGACGGCCAGGACCAGGTGTGGTTCGAGGTGACCGCGTTCTCCCGGCCGGGCGCTTGGTACACCCGGCTCGGCCATCCGGTGAGCCGGCTGCTGCAGCGCCGGATCACCGGTCGCTATCTGCGGGCCGTCGCGGCGGCCGTCGCCCCCGCCCCCTGAGACATGCCCAACGGCCCGCCCGGAAAGGTGCGGGAGACGGGCTTTCTGCGCTACCCGCCCAGCAGCTCCGCGAGGTCGTACCGGACCGGCTCCTCCAGCTGCGTGTAGGTGCAATCGGTCGGCTCGCGGTCCGGCCGCCAGCGGCGGAACTGGGCCGTGTGCCGGAAGCGGTCGCCCTGCATGTGGTCGTACGCCACCTCGCACACCCGCTCCGGCCGCAGCGGCACCCAGGACAGGTCCTTTTTGGCGGTCCAGCGGCTCGGCGCGCCGGGCATCCGGCTGGTCGCCTGCGCCTCCTCCTCCGCCCACTCCGCCCAGGGGTGGCCCTCGGCGGACGGCATGACCAGCGGTTCCAGCTCCGCCATGAGCTCCTCGCGGCGGCGCATGGGGAAGGCCGAGGAGACGCCCACGTGCTGCAGCCGCCCGGAGTCGTCGTACAGGCCGAGGAGCAGGGAGCCGACCACCGGCCCGGTCTTGTGCAGCCGGTAGCCCGCCACGACGCAGTCGGCCGTCCGCTCGTGCTTCACCTTGACCATCACGCGCTCGTTGGGTTGGTAGGGCAGATTGGGCGGCTTGGCGACCACCCCGTCCAGACCCGCGCCCTCGAACTGCTGGAACCAGCGCTTGGCGATGCCGATGTCATAGGTGGCGGGGGCGGTGAAGACGGGGTCGGCCGCATCGTGCAGGGCCGCGGTGAGGAGGTCCCGGCGCTCGCTCAGCGGCCTGTCCATGAGGGAGTCGTCCCCGAGGGCCAGCAGGTCGAAGGCGATGAAGCTGGCGGGCGTGGTGTCGGCGAGCAGCCGTACGCGCGACTCGGCGGGGTGGATCCGCTCCAGGAGCGCGTCGAAGTCCAGGCGCCCGCCCCGCGCGATCACGATCTCCCCGTCCACCACGCAGCGCAGCGGCAGGTTGGCGAGCAGGGCGTCGGCCACCTCGGGGAAGTAGCGGGTCAGGGGCCGGCCCGTGCGGCTGCCGATCTCGATCTCGTCGTAGTCCCGGAACACGATGGCCCTGAAGCCGTCCCATTTGGCCTCGTACTGCATGCCAGGCGGGATTCTGGCCGCGGGCTTGGCGAGCATCGGCTTGACGGGGGGCATTACCGGCAGATCCATACACCTCGATTGTGCGGCCGGAGCGGGCGGCATGCGCGCCGGGAGGCGGTACGCGGCGCGGCGGCCTAGCGTTGCGGTATGGGTGAGTCGGTGGAGATAACGGTCGGGGGCCGGGTGGTGCGGCTGTCCAACCCCGACAAGGTGTACTTCCCTCAGCGGGGATTCACCAAGCTCGACCTTGCCCGCTACTACATGGCGGTGGGCGACGGCATCGTGCGGGCGCTGCGGGACCGGCCGACGACGCTGCAGCGGCACCCGGACGGAGTGGACGGCGAGTCGTTCTTCCAGAAGCGGGCGCCGAAGAACCTCCCGGACTGGATCCCGACCGGGCGGATCTCCTTCCCCAGCGGGCGGTACGCGGACGAGATGTGCCCCACCGAGCCCGCTGCCGTGGTGTGGGCCGCGAACCTGGGCTGTCTGACGTTCCACCCCTGGCCCGTCCGCCGCACCGACACCGAGCACCCCGACGAGCTGCGCATCGACCTGGACCCGCAGCCGGGGACCGGTTACGAGGACGCCCTGTGGGCCGCGGGTGAGCTGCGGGAGGTGCTGGCGGAGCTGGGGCTGCGCGGCTGGCCCAAGACCTCCGGCGGGCGCGGCCTGCATGTGTTCGTCCCGATCGAGCCGGTGTGGACGTTCACGCAGGTGCGCCGGGCGGCCATCGCCGTGGCCCGGGAGGTGGAGCGGCGCGCGCCGGAGCGGATCACGACCGCCTGGTGGAAGGAGGAGCGCGGCGCGAAGATCTTCGTGGACTACAACCAGACGGCCCGGGACCGGACCATCGCCAGTGCCTACTCGGTCCGTCCGCAGCCGAACGCCCCGGTGTCCGCGCCGCTGCGCTGGGAGGAGCTGCCCGACGCCCTGCCCCAGGACTTCGATCTGGCCACCATGCCGGTGCGGTACGCGGACCTGGGCGATGTGCACGCCGACATGGACGAGTACGCGTTCCGCCTGGACGCGGCACTGGAGCTGGCCAACCGGGACGAGCGGGACCACGGACTGGGGGATCTGCCCTACCCGCCGGAGCACCCGAAGATGAAGGGCGAGCCCAAGCGGGTGCAGCCGAGCCGCGCCAAGCACTGACGCCGGCCCACACACACCCGCGGCCGTCGTACGGTCAGGGCCGGCGCCGGGAGTCGTCCATCACAGCCGCGACCTCACGGGCATCATCCGGACGGGCCAACGGCACCCCGGGCCTGCGCTGAGTGTGACGTCGATGTCCTCCTGACCGGTCACCGATGTGGCGATCTCCCCCGGTGCGATGGCGTTCTCGGCGCCCGTGATCACTGCAACTCGGGCGGCGAGGGCGACGGTTGCCGCGGGGTCAGACGGAGTGCTCATGGCACCACCGTAGGTACGCCGGGGCGCTGGGCCTCCGCTCAGCGCGCGCCCGGGGACCTGGTGCGTCACGGTGAACCCAGGGGGCTTTCCCGCCCGGCAGCCCGCGCGGGCCGGGGCAGCAGACGGACGAAGGAGGCGGGCGCGGTGGACCCGGTGGAGGCCCTGGACCGGATCGCGTTCCTCCTGGAGCGCGCCCAGGCTCCGACGTATCGCGTACGGGCGTTCCGTACGGCGGCGGCCACGCTTGCGGCCATGCCTGCCGAGGAGGTTCGGCAGCGGGCCTCGGCGGGTTCGCTGGAGCAGCTCAAGGGACTCGGGCCGAAGACCGCGCAGGTGGTACGGGAGGCGCTGGACGGCAAGGTGCCCGGCTATCTGCAGCGGCTGGAAGAGGAGGCCGCCGAAGCCGCGCCGCCGGCCGACGAGGGCGCCAGGCGGCTGCGGGCGGCGCTGCGCGGCGACTGCCATATGCACTCGGACTGGTCGGACGGCGGCAGCCCGATCGAGAAGATGGCCGGTACCGCCACGGAGCTGGGGCACGACTGGGCGGCGCTGACCGATCACTCGCCGCGGCTCACGGTCGCCCGGGGGCTGTCGGCGGAGCGGCTGCGCGAGCAGCTGGACGTGGTCGCGGAACTGAACGAGAAACTGGCGCCGTTCCGGCTGCTGACCGGCATCGAGTGCGACATCCTCGACGACGGCTCACTCGACCAGGAACCGGAGCTGCTCGATCAGCTCGATGTGGTGGTGGCCTCGGTCCACTCCAAACTGCGGATGGACGCCCCGTCGATGACGCGCCGGATGGTCCGGGCGGTCCGCAGCCCGCTGGTGGACATTCTGGGGCACTGCACGGGTCGGCTGATCGGGAGTCGGCCGGAGTCGCAGTTCGACGCCGAGGCGGTGTTCGCCGCTTGCCAGGAGTCGGGCACGGCAGTGGAGATCAACTGCCGGCCGGAGCGGCTGGACCCGCCCCGCCGGCTGCTGCGGCAGGCCGTGGACGCGGGGGTGTTCTTCTCGATCGACACCGACGCCCACGCCCCCGGTCAGCTCGACTGGCAGATCAACGGGTGCGTCCGCGCGGCCGAATGCGGGGTGCCCAAGGAGCGGGTCATCAACACCTGGACGGCCCGCCAGCTGGTGCGGTGGACCCGTACCCGCAAGGCCCCCAGCCGGAGGTGACACCCGGCCTACGGGGTGTTTCGGATGGTATGGATCGGGTTATCCGGGATCGTGTCCGTTCCGCTTTGATGAGTGGGTGGGAGTCCATGACAGGGCACGGTCATGCGACGGCGGTCGCGCTGGTCGTCAATGGGACGGCGCGCGAGCTGGTGGTCGACCATCGCACCACGGTCCTGGACGCCCTCCGCGGGCAGCTGGACCTGACAGGTACGAAGAAAGGCTGCGACCACGGTCAGTGCGGCGCGTGCACGGTGCTGGTCGACGGCAGACGGATGAACAGCTGCCTGCTGCTGGCCGTGTCCCTCGACGGCGCCGAGATCACCACGATCGAGGGGCTGGCCGGGGACGAGCGCCTGCACCCGCTGCAGGAGGCGTTCCTGGAGCAGGATGCCTTCCAGTGCGGCTACTGCACCCCGGGTCAGATCTGCTCGGCCGTCGGCGTCCTGCGCGAGCTGGCGTCCGGCTGGCCGAGCATCGTGACCAGCGCCGACCGTCCCACCGGCGCTCCCGTGCCGCCGGATCCCGCCGAGATCCGGGAGCGGATGAACGGAAACCTCTGCCGCTGCGGCGCGTACGTCAACATCGTCCGGGCGGTGGCGGACGCCGCCCGCAACACCGCCGCCCAGGCAGCCGGCGAGCGGGAGGTCGCGCCACGATGAAGGCCTTCCGCTACGAACGGGTCACCGACCCCGCGGCCGCGGTCGCCGCTCTCACCAGTTCTCCCCGGGCCCGCTACCTCGCCGGCGGCACCAATCTCGTGGATCTGATGAAGCTCGGGGTGGAGAGCCCGGAGCTGGTGGTCGACGTAACGCGCCTGCCCCACGACACCGTCGAGCTGACCGAGGACGGCCGCCTGCTCATCGGCGCGGCGGTCCGCAACAGCGACCTCGCCGTCCACCCGGACGTCCGCAGCCGCTATCCCCTGCTGTCGCAGGCTCTGCTCTCCGGCGCGTCCGGGCAGCTGCGCAACGCGGCGACCATCGGGGGGAATCTGCTGCAGCGCACCCGCTGCCTGTACTTCCAGGACATCTCCAAGCCGTGCAACAAGCGGACACCGGGCTCGGGTTGCTCCGCCCGCGAGGGCCTGCACCGCGATCTCGCCGTGCTCGGCGCCTCCGAGCAGTGCATCGCCACCAACCCCTCCGACATGGCCGTCGCGCTCGCCGCGCTGGACGCCCAGGTGCGGGTGCAGGGCCGGTCCGGGCAGCGGACGGTGCCCCTCACCGAGCTGCACCGGCTGCCCGGTGACCATCCGGAGCGGGACACGGTGCTCGAATACGGCGATCTGATCACCCATGTGGAACTGCCCGCTGTCCCGGAGGCGGTCAACTCCCTGTATCTCAAGGCTCGTGACCGCGCGTCATTCGCCTTCGCGCTCGCGTCTGTTGCCGCTGCCCTGGAGGTGCGGGACGGCACGGTGCGGCACGTACGGCTCGCCTTCGGTGCGGTGGCCGCCAAGCCGTGGCGGGCCCGGGCTGCCGAGGAACGGCTGCTCGGCGCACCGGCCACGGCACCGTCGTTCGTCCACGCCCTCGATGCCGAGCTGTCCGCGGCCGAGCCGCTGCGCGACAACGCGTTCAAGGTCCCGCTCGTACGGAATCTGGGCACCCGTGCGCTGACCGAGCTCACCTCCCGGCAGACCGCCGCTGCCGGCCGCATCCCGAAGGCACCGCGATGACGACGACAAACGCGAGGAAGGCCACGGGCACTCTGGGTGAACCCGTGGTCCGCCTGGAAGGACGCGAGAAGGTGACCGGCACCGCGCGGTACGCCGCCGAGTACGCGCCCTCCGGCCGCGTGTACGCCTGGCCGGTCCCCGCCACCGTCGCCCGCGGCCGGATCACGCGTACCGACTGCGAGCAGGCACTGGCCGAACCCGGCACGCTCGCCGTCCTCACCCACGACAACGCCCCCCGGCTGGGCGACTGCGGCGATGCCACCCTGGCCGTACTGCAGTCCCCCGAGGTCGCCCACCGCGGCCAGTACGTCGCCCTCGCCGTGGCCGAAACCCTCCAGGCGGCCCGGGCAGCCGCTGCCGCGGTCCACGTCGAGTACGCCCCCGAACCCCACGATGTGCTGCTCACCCGCGACCACCCGAGCCTGCGCACGCTGGAACAGCCCGAGGGCGACCGGACGCCTGCCCACGAGCGCGGCGACTTCGATGCGGCGTATCCGGCAGCGGAGGTACGGATCGACGCCGTCTACCGGATTCCCGCCCTGCACAACCACCCCATGGAGCCGCACGCCTCGACGGCGCAGTGGACGGACGGCCGGCTGCTCGTCCATGACTCGAGCCAGGGCACGAACATCGTCCGGGAGATGCTCGCCGCGCTGTTCAAGCTGGACAAGGACCGGATCACGGTGGTCTCGGAGCACGTCGGCGGCGGCTTCGGCTCCAAGGGCACGCCCCGGCCGCAGGTCGTGCTCGCGGCCATGGCCGCCAAACACGTGCGGCGGCCGGTCACCCTGGCACTGCCCCGCCCGCAGCTGGCGGCCGCGGTGGGCCACCGGGCCGCCACCGAGCAGCGGGTCAGGATCGGCGCCGGACGGGACGGGCGAATCAGCGCCCTCGCCCACGAGGTGACCACGTACACCTCGGTGAGCGAGTTCACCGAGCGGGCGGCGACGCCCACGCGAACGATGTACGTCAGCCCGCACAGCCGCACCACGCACCGGGTCGCCCGGCTCGATGTGCCCTGGCCGTCCTGGATGCGCGCGCCCGGCTGGTGCTCCGGCATGTTCGCGCTGGAGTCGGCCATGGACGAGCTCGCCGTCGCTTGCGGCCTCGACCCCGTCGAGCTGCGGCTGCGCAACGAGCCCGACCGTGACCCCGCTACCGGTCGCCCCTTCAGCAGCCGCCATCTGACACAGTGCCTGCATGAGGGCGCGCGGCGATTCGGCTGGGCGGGCCGCGACCCGCGCCCCGCCGCGCACGCCGAGGGCCGCCTGCTCATCGGCACCGGGGTGGCTGCCTCCGCCTACCCGGCCGAGCTCGAGCCCTCGACGGCCGAGGCCCGCGCCGACGCCTCAGGCGACTACTCCATCCGGGTGAACGCGACCGACATCGGCACCGGTGCGCGGACGGTGCTCGCGCAGATCGCGGCCGACGTCCTGGACGTACCGCTGGAACGGATCCGTATCGACATCGGCAGCAGCGAACTGCCGCGGGCACCGCTGGCGGGCGGGTCGACGGGCACGGCGTCCTGGGGGTGGGCGGTGCACAAGGCGTGCGGCTCCCTGCGGCGGGCCCTGGACCGGCACGAGGGGCCGCTGCCCGCGTCCGGTCTGACGGTGACCGCCGACACCTCCGAGGAGGTGGAGGCGAGGGCCGAGGAGTACACGCGGCAGGCCTACGGGGCACAGTTCGCCGAGGTGCAGGTGGACATGGACACCGGGGAGGCGCGCCTCCGCCGCCTGCTGGGCGTGTTCGCCGCCGGCCGCATCCTCAATCCGCGCACGGCCCGGTCCCAGCTCATCGGCGGAATGACCATGGGGATGTCGATGGCGCTGCTGGAGGGCAGCACGATGGACCCGGCCTTCGGCGACCATGTGGAGCGGGACCTCGCCTCCTACCACGTGGCCGTCTGCGCGGATGTCCCCGACATCGAGGCGTACTGGCTTCAGGAGGAGGACCGGCACCTCAATCCGATGGGGGCCAAGGGCGTCGGCGAGATCGGCATCGTCGGCACGGCCGCCGCCGTGGCCAATGCCGTCCACCATGCGACGGGGGTGCGGGTGCGCACGCTGCCCGCACGGCCGGAGTCGCTGCTGCCGGGGCTGGGCGAGTGGAGCCGTCCGCCCATCGGCTAGGGAGGCGTCCAGTCAGGGCGGCTCGGCTAGGGAGGCGTCCAGTCAGGGCGGCGGACCGAAGTCCTCGTCGTCCATGTACCGGTCGCTCCGGTACCGACGGCCCCGGTATCCGCGCACGTCCGACTCGGTCCACCGGCACAGGATGTGGAAAGACACCACCAGCGTGACCGCCCACACCCCGGCGAAGGACCAGATCACCGCCGGGGCGGAGGTGAGCACCGCGGTCACCAGCAGGCACAACGACAGCAGCACCAGCGCGGCCACCACCGTGACGCGCGGCCGGAACACCACCTGCCGGGTCCGGGCCCAGATGCCCGGGCTCAGCGTGCGCAGCTTGCGGTCCAGCCGCCGGTCGCGCCGCAGGTCGGCCTCTATCTCCTCAAGGGCCCGCCGCTCGCGGCGGGTAAGCCGCCCATGGTTCACCGCCATCACCTCCACGCGCCCCCCGGCTCGCGCCTGTGACCCCGAGTTCCCCATCTGCGGCGAATGTAACAACAATCCCGATTATCACCACAGCAACGCAACGACGACCGCGCCCCTCCGCGCGGCGGGGTCGACAGGGAGGCGCAAACGGCGAGGACTGACGAGGGCGGCAGGGTCAGCCGTCGCGAGCCCTGAAGCCTGGGCCGGAGCCCCCCGAGGCAGCAGACGCAGGGGTACGCAGGCCTCCCGGCCGCAGCCGCCCATGGGGGGCCGTCGCCGGCGGGGCGCCACGCCGGCCGACCGGAGCCCCGGCGCCGTCGCCCACGCCTTCCGCCAGGTGCAGCCGCTCCGCCAGTTGGACGATTTCCCGCTCGGTGCCGCGCCCGCGCGTACGGACCAGCGCTTCGGCCAGCTCCGACAACTTGCGGTTGGTGCGCTGGGACATCCGCCGCAGCAGCGAGAAGGCCGTATCGGGGCCGCAGGCCAGTACGTGCATGATGATGCCGCATGCCTGGTCCACCACCGGGCGCGAGCGCAGCGCGGTGTCGAGCTGGGCTATCTCGGCCAGGACCTGGCGGTACTGGTGGTCGCGTACCAGCCCGGTGGTCGCAAGGTCGCCCAGCAGCGCGGTGACGCCCTGTGCCGCGCCGTCCAGAAGGCCGGGGCGGAAGGCGTAGACGGTCAGGGTCACTGTCAGGGCCTGCCGCCGGAAGGGCAGGGTCGTGCTGGAGCGCACGCCCGCGTCCAGCGCCTTGGCCCGGTACACCGGCCAGCGCTCGTCGTAGAGCAGATCCTCCGCCGCCGCCGGATGCCCGGTCTCCAGCGCGACCGGTATCGGCCCGTCCGCGGTCTCCCACTGCACCGACACCAGGGCCGACAGATCGGGGTGGGTGACCGCCGCCACCGGCTCGTGGTCCCCCGCCAGGACGCTGTACCGTACGCTCACCGTGGCCGCCGCGCCGCAGCACAGCGGGTTGCAGGAAGCCACCTGCTCCGCCAGCTGCGCCAGTCCCCGGTCCATCGCCCCCTCCTCGGGATCGAGGGGTATCTCCAGCGGGAAGTCCGCGCATTCGATCATGGGAAGGTTCGCACTTCCTGGGGCGGCGTGCGGGGCGGGAGTACGGCGTCCTCGGCCGGCGGCTCGCCGGGCGTCCGGAACAGCTGTGCCGTGCCGGTGGCCGTCAGCAGGTTCGCCAGCTGTCGGCGCGGATTGAGCAGCCGGAACCGCACCCCGGCGTCGCGTGCCCAGGTGCGGGCGTGGATCAGAGCGTTCAGGCCCGAGCAGTCACAGAAGGACACACCCCCCATATCGATGGCGAGGTCGTCCAGCGGCTCATGCGTGCATTCCGAGATGGCCAGTCGCAGGACAGGGGCGGTGTCGATGTCCAGCTCCCCGGCCACCTCGATCACGGCTTCCCGGCCCGAGATCGTGGTCTGCACATCGAGAGGGGTCGCGAGCTGCATATCTGTCCGCCTCCCAACTATCGGGACGCGCTCGTCGTCGCCGCACGGTCCCCGACACCGTGAGAGTCCTGCGCCGGCTGCCGCCTCAGTTCGTCATCCGAGCCTGGCTTTCGAGAGTCGGCTTCCATCGATCCTCATCCCGGCTGATTTTCCTGTCAACAGAAGCACGAATTGCGGGGCCCATTGATTGATCCCGAAAATTCTTCACCAGCTGCGATCAGGGAATTACGCCGAGAAACTGGCAGGAGCATGACTACGGGCCGCGACACGGAATCGATCCGCCGGCATGTATCGCAGAGCACCAAGGTCCATTCGTATCAAGGAACTTGACACGACGAGGCGCCCACCTCCGGCAGTGCGGGGGTGGGCGCCTCGGTCAGGGTCGGTCCCCCGTGCCTTGGGCCAGGGGAGTCCTCGGATCGGCTCCTCAGATGGAGACGCCGTGCGCGCGCAGGTAGGCGAGCGGGTCGATGTCCGAGCCGAAGTCCGGGGTGGTGCGCACCTCGAAGTGCAGGTGCGGACCGGTGCTGTTGCCGGTGGAGCCGGAGAGGCCGAGCTGCTGGCCGCCGGTCACCTTCTGGCCGGCCTGGACGGACAGCGCGGACAGGTGGGCGTACTGGGCGTACTTGCCGTCGGCGAGCCGGATGACAACCTGGTTGCCGTACGAGCCGCCCCAGCCGGCCGAGACGACCTCACCCGCGCCGATGGCCTTCACCGGGGTGCCGGTGGGGACAGGGAAGTCGACACCGGTGTGGTAGCCCTTGGACCAGTGGCTGCCGGCAACGTGGTAGCCGGTACCCAGGACAGCGTTGCCGACCGGAGCGCTGAAGCCGGAGGCGGGAGCCGGAGCAGCCGCCTTCGCGGCGGGCTTCACGGCCGGCTTCGGCGCGGGCGCGGGCTTGGCGGCGGGCTTGGGGGCCTCGTGCTTCGGCTGCACCGGAGCGGCGGCCTGGGACACGCCGGGGAGAGCGAGCTTCTGGCCCGGACGGATCAGGTTCGGGTTGCCGCCGACGACCTCGCGGTTCTCCTGGTACAGCTTCTGCCAGCCGCCCTCGACGTGCTTGGTGGTGGCGATCCGCCACAGGCTGTCGCCGTGGACGACCGTGTAGGACTGGCCCTTCTTCAGCTGGGCGGCCGGAGCCGGAGCGGCCTTCGCCACGGGCTCGGCGGCGGGCTTGGCGGCGGGCTTGGCAGCGGGCTCGGCGGCGGGCTTGGCGGGGGCGGCCGGGGCGGGGCCGCCCTGGGTGAGGCCGGCCTTGACCGAGCACACCGGCCAGGCACTCGGGCCCTGGACGGCGAGGACCTTCTCAGCGATGGCGATCTGCTGGTCCTTGGTGGCCAGGTCGGCGCGCGGGGCGTACTGAGTGCCGCCGAAGGCCTCCCAGGTGGACTGCGTGAACTGCAGACCGCCGAAGAAGCCGTTGCCGGTGTTGATGCTCCAGTTGCCGCTGCTCTCGCACTCCGCGACCTTGTCCCAGGTGTCCACCGAGGCGGCCTGCGCGGTGGCCGTACCCAGCAGCGGAAGGGCGAGACCGGCGCCCCCGACGGCGACGGCGGCGAGCGAGGCGCGGGAGAAGCGGCTGGAACGAGGGCGGCGATGACGTCCGCGTGCAGACATAGGTACTTCCTCTCCTACGCCTGCGAGGTGAGCTGTCGGGTTCGGGCTGGAGTTGCCCGGCCGCGCATAAAGCAGCGTCAGGTGCTGCGGCGCGTCTTCACCCCAAGCCGGACCGTGCGGATGGCGCGGTACGGCACTTACCTGGTTCCCCCGCTCCTGCCGTGGTGCGTTTGTGGTCTCCCCCAGCCGGCGGCAGGATTCGGCGCTCCGGCGGATGGGTGCCACCCCGGTCGACTGGGCGGCGACGAGAAAACTAAGCGCAGGAAATTCTTTGGGACAAGTAGCCGGCATCCCGCCGAATCCCCATTTCGCAGATCAACTCGGCATTCCGTCACGCTATGCTGCCGATCGTGACCCGAGAGCGATATGTACTGCTGCCGACTAACGCTCATATTCGCTGGTAAAACTGCGAAGTTGACGGGAAAGGCACTTTTCAAGTGCCCGGCGTCACATCTCCGCCAAAGCGCGTTGTGATATCAGTCACCGGACAGCGGAATGACCGATTTGGTCGTGGAGTTCGGTTTGCCGAGAAGAAGGCCATAGAAAGGTCTTTGCCATGAAGGGTCGCCCCATAGAGGCGAGTTCCATGACCATAGAAGATCCCACCATGAACTGACAGGCCGTCAGGTGGCGGGTCGGTATGCGACCCGCCGCCACGACGGCCCGCACTGGTCAGCGAATGGGCAGCCCCGAGAGAGTGCGAGCGATGACAAGACGCTGGATCTCGCTCGTTCCCTCGAAAATGGTGTAAATCGCAGCATCGCGGTGCATTCGCTCCACCGGGTACTCGCGGGTGAAGCCGTTGCCCCCGAGGATCTGCATCGCCTGAGCCGTGACCTTCTTGGCCACCTCCCCGGCGTACAGCTTCGACATCGAGCCCTCCGCGGAGGTGAAGGCCTTGCCGGTGGCCGCCATCCAGGACGCCCGCCACACCAGGAGGCGGGCCGCGTCGATCTGGGTGCGCATATCGGCCAGCTGGAAGGCCACGCCCTGGTTGTCGATGATCGGGCGGCCGAACTGGACGCGGGTCCGCGCGTAGTCCAGGGCGACCTCGTACGCCGCACGCGCGATACCGACGGCCTGGGCGCCGACGGCGGGGCGAGAGGCCTCGAAGGTGGCCATGGCGGCGTTCTTCACGCTCCCCCCGCCTTCCTTGGCCGTACGGGCCCGCTCACGGGCGCGGGCCAGGCGCTCGTCGAGCTTCTCCTTGCCTCCCAGCAGGCAGTGGCCGGGTATGCGCACGTTCTCGAGGACGACCTCGGCGGTGTGGGAGGCCCGGATGCCGTGCTTCTTGAACTTCTGGCCCTGGGAGAGGCCGGGCGTGTTCGGCGGGACGATGAAGGAGGCGTGGCCGCGGGCCCCCAGCTCGGGATCGACGACCGCGACGACGACGTGGACGTTGGCGATGCCGCCGTTGGTCGCCCAGGTCTTGGTTCCGTTGAGCACCCACTCGTCCTTGGCCTCGTCGTAGACGGCGCGGGTGCGCATCGCCGAGACATCGGAGCCGGCATCGGGCTCGGAGGAGCAGAAGGCCGCGACCTTCACATCGTTGGTGTCGCCGTACATCTGCGGGATCCAGGTGCCGATCTGCTCCTCGGTGCCGTTGGCGAGGACGCCGACCGCCGCCAGCCCCGTACCGACGATGGACAGGCCGATGCCGGCATCACCCCAGAAGAGCTCCTCCATGGCCATCGGGATACCAAGGCCCGTGGGGTCGAAGAACTGCTGGGCGTAGAAGTCGAGGGAGTACAGGCCGATCTTCGCGGCCTCCTGGATCACGGGCCAGGGCGTCTCCTCGCGCTCGTCCCACTCGGCGGCCGCCGGGCGCATCACATCCGCCGCGAAGCCGTGAATCCAGTCCCGGACCGCCTTCTGGTCCTCGTTGAGATCGAGCGTGAACTCTGCCATGACGCCTCCACCTGCTTGTTACCCTGGGTAACACGAGTCTGTTGCCGGTCGGTGACGCCTGTCAACTCCGTCCGCGCACCGTCCCCCGGGAAGGCCAAGTGTTACGTTGCGCAGGCACCAAGGAAGACACGGGCGGGGAGAAGCATCATGGAGACCAGTCAGCGGGACGATCAGCAGCGTGCGGCCCAGCGCCGGCGCAAGGAACTGCTGGAGGCCGCCGACCGGGTGGTGATGCGAGACGGCCCCGGCGCGTCGATGAACGCCATCGCCGCCGAGGCGGGCATCACCAAGCCGATCCTCTACCGGCACTTCGGCGACAAGGGCGGTCTGTACCGGGCCCTGGCCGAGCGCCACACCGACGGCCTGCTCGCCGGCCTGCGTGCGGCCCTTGACGCTCCCACCGACCGGCGGGAGCGCGTCGAGTCGACCCTGGACACCTATCTCGCCGCCATCGAAGCGCGGCCCCAGGTCTACCGCTTCCTCATGCACCCCTCCGAGGAGACTCAGCCTGCCGAGCAGGGATTCGACGTGGGCCGTCACTCCTCTCCCCTGCTGCGGCGGATGGGCGAGGAGCTGGCTCAGATCATCGCGGAGCGGGTCGACCTCGGGCCGGGCGGGGTCCAGCTGGCGCGGGTCTGGGGGCATGGCATCGTCGGGATGATGCACGCGGCCGGGGACTGGTGGCTGCGCGAACGGCCGTGTTCCCGGGGGGAGTTGGTGCAGGCTCTTGCGGACCTGCTGTGGGGGCGCCTCGCCGCTGCCGGCGACCGCCTGGGCGGCCCCGGATTCTGACCGCGCGCGGCGGCCGGCCTGCGGCCCTGGGAAGCTCAATCCGCACGGCGGGCCGCCGCCCGCAGCGCCCGGCGGCGGCGCAGCCCCGTCAGCCGGTCCGTGAACAGCCCGCCGTCCAGGTGGTCGGTCTCATGCTGCAGACAGCGCGCGAAGAAGCCGGTGCCCGCCACCCGTACGGGCGCACCGGTCATGTCGACGCCCTCGACGACCGCTTCGTCGTACCGCCGGGTGCCGGCCTCGATGCCGGGCAGGGACAGACAGCCCTCGGGGCCGGTGACGGTGACGCCGCCGGTCTCCACGAGCCGGGGGTTGACCACATGCCCGAGATGGCGGAGGTCCTCGTCGTCGGGGCAGTCGTAGACGAACACCCGCAAGCCCACGCCGATCTGGTTGGCGGCCAGGCCGACCCCCCGTGCGGCGTACATCGTTGCGTACATGTCCTCGACGAGCCGGGCCAGGGACACGTCGAAGGCGGTGACCTCCCGGCAGGGGGCCTGCAGCACCGGATCACCCAGCAGCCGCATCGGCCGTACCTGTCCGGAACTGCCGGGTATCGCACTGTGTCGCACGCCCCCACCCTACGGTCCGCTCCGTATCCGCAGACCAGGACGGGCCCCGCGGTTCGTAGCGAGGGGCCGGATCTCGATAGGCTGACCCCCTACCGCAGCCCTCCCGGCTGGCGATTCGGCGAGCGAGTTGGCCGCGGAGGACCTCCCCAGCAGCGGACGGGGGCGGGCGCGGCGCCGGATGCGAGGAGGAACTAGGACGATGGCAGGACACCCTGGCAACGCAGAGCCGCTGTCGCCACGGGCCAAGCTGGCCGTGACGGCGGGCAAGGCCGCGGCGGCGGTGTCGCGGGCGGCGGGCCGCGGCAGCGGATCGGTGATCGGCGGCCGGGTGGCGCTCAAGCTCGACCCGGACCTGCTGGCCCGGCTGGCGTCACATCTGGACGTCATCCTGGTCTCGGCCACGAACGGCAAGACCACGACCACCCGGCTGATCGCCGAGGCACTGCGGGCGGCCGGACCGGTGGTCTCCAACGCGCTCGGTGCGAACATGCCCGCCGGCATCACCTCCGCGCTCGCCGGGGGCTCGGACGCCCGCTTCGGTGTGATCGAGGTCGACGAGAAGTACCTCTCCGGGGTCGCCCGGGACGTCACCCCCAAGGCCATCGCCCTGCTCAACCTCTCCCGCGACCAGCTGGACCGCGCCGCCGAGACCCGGATGCTCGCCGAGAGGTGGCGCGAGGGCCTGGCGGGCACCAAGGCCACGGTGATCGCCAACGCCGACGACCCGCTGGTGGTCTGGGCCGCTTCCTCCTCCCCCAACGTCGTGTGGGTCGCGGCCGGGCAGGAGTGGAAGGACGACGCCTGGTCCTGCCCGTCCTGCGGCGGTGTGCTCCAGCGCCCCAGCGACGACTGGATGTGCGGTGACTGCGGCTTCCGCCGCCCCGTCCCGAGCTGGGCCCTGTCCGGTGACCATGTGCTGGATCCGCACGGCTCGGCCTGGCCGATCCGGCTGCAGCTGCCGGGCCGTGCCAACAAGGCCAACGCCACCACCTCGGCCGCCGTGGCCGCACACTTCGGCGTGCCGCCGCAGGTCGCGCTGGAGCGTATGTACGAGGTCCAGGCAGTCGCCGGGCGCTATGACGTGGTCCACTTCCAGGGCCGCGAACTGCGGCTGCTGCTGGCGAAGAACCCGGCCGGCTGGCTGGAGACCTTCTCCCTGATCGACCCGCCGCCCACGCCCGTGATCCTCTCGGTCAACGCCCGCGCCGCCGACGGCACCGACACCTCCTGGCTGTGGGACGTCGACTACACCCGGCTCGCCGGGCACCCGATCTGCGTGATCGGCGACCGCAGGCTGGACCTCGCGGTCCGGCTGGAGGTCGCCGGCCTGGACTTCCAGGTCTGCGACACCCTGGACGAAGCCGTCCAGCTGTCCCCGCCCGGCCGTATCGAGACGATCGCCAACTACACCGCGTTCCAGGACCTGCGCCGCCGCGTCGGCAACTGACGTTTAAGGACAAGCGAGCATGAGCGACAACAGCCTGCGCCTGGTGTGGGTCTACCCGGACCTGCTGAGCACGTACGGCGACCAGGGCAACGCCCTGGTGGTGGAGCGCCGGGCACGGCAGCGCGGCCTGAGCGTCTCCCGCCTGGACGTACGCTCCGACCAGCCCCTGCCGACCTCCGGCGACATCTACCTCATCGGCGGCGGCGAAGACCGGCCGCAGCGGCTGGCGGCGGAGCGGCTGCGCCGTGACGGCGGGCTGAACCGCGCCGTCAGCAACGGGGCGATCGTGTTCTCGGTGTGCGCCGGATACCAGATTCTGGGGCACGAGTTCATCAACGACCTCGGTGAGCGCGAGCAGGGTCTGGGCCTGCTGGACGTGGTCAGCACCCGTGGCGAGGGTGAGCGGTGCGTCGGCGACGTACTGGCCGACATCGACGAGCAGCTGGGCCTGCCGCCGCTGACCGGCTTTGAGAACCACCAGGGCATCACGCACCTGGGTCCGACCGCGCGCCCCTTCGCGCGGGTCCGGTTCGGCAACGGCAACGGCACGGGCGACGGCTTCGAAGGCGCGTACCACGACACGGTCTTCGGTACGTACATGCACGGCCCGGTACTGGCCCGCAATCCGCAGATCGCGGACCTGCTGCTGAAGCTGGCGCTGGACGTGAACGCACTGCCGCCGGTCGACGACCGGTGGTACGAGGCGCTGCGCAAGGAGCGCATCGCCGCGGCCACTGAGGCCGTCTGACGGCGTCTCGCAGTGGTTCGCTGTAGGGTGACGGAGATCCAACCGGACGACGGAGTCCGGTCTTCCGGTTGAATTGCAGAGGTAAGAGCGAGTAATGCGCATAGGTGTGCTCACGTCCGGCGGTGACTGCCCCGGTCTGAATGCCGTCATCCGGTCGGTCGTGCACCGGGCCGTGGCGGACCACGGTGATGAGGTCATCGGCTTCCACGACGGGTGGAAGGGCCTGCTGGAATGCGACTACCGCAAGCTGGACCTGGATGCCGTCGGCGGCATCCTGGCTCGCGGCGGCACCATTCTCGGCTCATCGCGGGTCCAGCCGGCCCATCTGCGCGACGGTGTGGAGCGGGCCCGCGGCCATGTCGAGGAGCTCGGCCTGGACGCCATCATCCCGATCGGCGGTGAGGGCACGCTCAAGGCGGCCCGGATGCTGTCGGACGCCGGGCTGCCGATCGTCGGCGTGCCGAAGACGATCGACAACGACATCGCCGCGACCGATGTGACCTTCGGCTTCGACACCGCCGTCGGCGTCGCGACCGAGGCCCTGGACCGGCTGAAGACGACCGCCGAGTCGCACCAGCGCGTGCTGATCGTCGAGGTGATGGGGCGTCACACAGGCTGGATCGCGCTGCACTCGGGCATGGCCGCGGGCGCGCACGCGATCGTGGTGCCGGAACGCCCCTTCGACATCGACGAGTTGACCAACCTGGTGGGCAAGCGCTTCTCGGCGGGCAAGAAGTTCGCGATCGTCGTGGTGGCCGAGGGTGCCAAGCCGCGCGCCGGCTCGATGGAGTTCGACGAGGGCGGCAAGGACATCTACGGGCACGAGCGGTTCGCCGGCGTGGCCCGGCAGCTGGCCGTGGAGCTGGAGCAGCGCCTGCAGAAGGAGGCGCGCCCGGTGATCCTCGGCCATGTGCAGCGCGGTGGCACGCCGACGGCGTACGACCGTGTGCTCGCCACCCGCTTCGGCTGGCACGCGGTGGAGGCGGCGCACCGTGGAGACTTCGGGATGATGACGGCGCTGCGCGGCACGGGCATCACGCTGGTGCCGCTGGCCGAGGCCGTACAGACGCTGAAGACGGTGCCCGCCGACCGGTACATCGAGGCCGAGTGCGTGCTGTGACCTGGTAAGACCCGGCACGGTGCGAACCGTGGAACCGCCCCCGGCCGCAGCTGTGGCCGGGGGCGGTTCTACTCTTGTGCGGAACGCTTGGTACGAAACGGGAGCGAGCGGATGGATCACAGCGGACACGGCATGACGATGGACCTGCCGCCGTTCACTTTGGGGCGGGGGCTGGAGTTCACCGGCGAACCGGTCTTCCTGGTGGGCTGTCTGCTGGCGCTCCCGCTCTACGGCTGGGCGGTGGCCCGGCTGCGGCGGCGCGGCGATGCCTGGCCGATGGGCCGTACGGTCGCGTTCGTGATCGGTGTGCTGACGGTCGCGCTGGTGATGTGCACCGGTCTGAACGACTACGGCATGGTCATGTTCAGCGTGCACATGGTCCAGCACATGGTCATCAGCATGCTGTCGCCGATTCTGCTGCTGCTCGGGGCGCCGGTGACGCTGGCGTTGCGGGCGCTGCCGTCGGCGGGGCGGGGCCGCAACGGGCCGCGGGAACTGCTGGTGGCGCTGCTGCACAGCCGCTACGTACGGATCATCTCGCACCCTGTCTTCACCATTCCGCTGTTCATCGCGAGCCTGTACGCGCTCTACTTCACCCCGCTGTTCGACTTCCTCATGGCCAGCAAGGCCGGTCATATCGCGATGATGGTGCACTTCCTCCTGGTGGGCCTGGTCTTCTTCTGGCCGATCATGGGGGTGGACCCGGGGCCGAACCGCCCGGGCTATGTGATGCGGATGCTGGAGCTGTTCGCGGGGATGCCGTTCCACGCGTTCTTCGGCATCGCGCTGATGATGGCGAGCGCGCCGATGGTGTCGACGTACGCGCACCCGCCGGCGTCGCTGGGGATCGACGCACTGTCCGACCAGACCGCTGCGGGCGGCATCGCCTGGGCCTTCAGCGAGATCCCGTCGGTGGTCGTGCTCGTGGCACTGGTGTTCCAGTGGTACAAGTCCGAGCAGCGCAAGGCGCGGCGCGCGGACCGGGCCGCGGACCGCGACGGGGACAAGGAGCTGGCGGCGTACAACGCCTACCTCGCGTCACTGCGCGCACGCCAGTAGCCACACCGGGCCCCGCGGGGGGACCATGGTTCCGTGGCCGTGGTCCGGGGGCGGGAGGCCGCCGGGGCTGCCGGGGCTGCCGGGGCTGCCGGGGCTGCCGGGGCTGCCGGGAGGAGGGTGCGGGATGCCCGGTTCGACGAAGGCTATGGCGGTGTGCACGGTGGGAGGCCTGATCCTGGCGACCGCTTACACCGTGGCATTGGGCGGAAGCGGCTGGCTGTGGTTCGCCTGGGTGGTGCTCGGTCTGGTGACGGTCGGCGTGGTGGCGACGAACAACACGGCCTGACCGGCTGTGGGCCGTGGACTCGGCCCGTGCTCATCTCACGGTCTCCACTGCCATCGGCTGGTTGGCGCCCGCCGAAATGACCTTGTCGATCGTGACGATGGGCAGGACCGTCGCCACGCTTCCGGCGACGCCGATCCACAGCATTGGGGCCACGCCCATCTTTGAGCCCAGCCGGCCTGCGGCCAGCGCCGCCAGTGGCATGCTTCCCCACACGACGAAGCGGATCGACGCGTTCATCCGCCCGAGGAGGTTCTTGGGGCACAGCTACGCCGCCAGGTCGCCTGACAGCAATTCAGAAGAATCAGCACACAGCCAGCATGAGTCGGCCCGGACACGGTTACACCCGACCGCACCTACGCATACACTGACGGTCCCCGAGATCCCCTATGACCTGCAAGAATGCGGTCAAAGAGCCAATCCGGCAGCGTGAGGAGCGGTCCGGTGTTCTACTACGTGCTCAAGTACGTGCTCCTGGGGCCACTGCTGCGGCTGCTGTTCAGACCCCGGATCGAAGGGCTGGAACACATCCCCGACGAGGGTGCGGCCATCATCGCGGGGAACCATCTGTCCTTCTCCGACCACTTTCTGATGCCGGCGATCCTGCCGCGCCGCATCACCTTCCTCGCGAAGTCGGAATACTTCACCGGCACGGGGCTCAAGGGCCGGCTCATCGCCACGTTCTTCCACAGCGTGGGGCAGATCCCGGTGAACCGCTCCGGCCGACAGGCCGCGCAGTCCGCGATCAACGAGGGGGTGAAGGTGCTGCGGAAGGGTGAGCTGCTCGGGATCTATCCCGAGGGCACCCGGTCGCACGACGGACGCCTCTACAAGGGCCGCGTCGGAGTCGCCTCGATGGCGCTGCAGGCGGGGGTGCCCGTGGTGCCCTGCGCGATGGTCGGCACCTTCGAGGTCCAGCCGCCAGGCCGGATCCTGCCCCGTCTGAAGCCGGTGACCATCCGCTTCGGCGAGCCGCTGGACTTCTCCCGCTTCGCGGGGATGGCGGACGAGCGCGCGGCGCTGCGCGCGGTCACCGACGAGATCATGTACGAGATCCTGCGGCTGTCCGGCCAGGAGTACGTCGACCGGTACGCCACTGACGTCAAGGCCGAGCAGGCGGCCCGGCGCGACCCCCGCCTGATCAGCTGACCCGGCGCTGGGACGCCGCGTGGTGGTCCCGCCCACCCGCCCCCGAGCGGGGAAGGGTGGGCGGGGAGAGCCGTGCGGGCTCAGCGCACGGCCGGCAGATCGGCCGCCGCCTTGGCGACGGACGCAGGCGAGGCCGGCTTCGGCGTGGCGTGCGGTCCGCACGTCACATCCGCGTCGTCCACGGTGCCCTCCAGCAGGTAGGCGTCCACCCGGTCGTTGATGCACGAGTTGACCAGGCCGGTGACGCCGTGCGAGCCGGCGTCCTTCTCGGTGATCAGACGCGACCCCTGGAGCCGCTTGTGCAGCTCGACGGCGCCCTCGTACGGAGTGGCGGCGTCACGGGTGCTCTGCACGATGAGCACCTGCGGCAGGCCCTTGCCGGTCTTGACCTCCAGCGGGGTCTGCTGTGGCGCGCCCCAGGTGGCGCAGGGCAGGTTCATCCAGGCGTTGGACCAGGTCAGGAACGGGTAGTCCCGGTGCAGCCGGGTGTTGTCCCGGTCCCACCTGCTCCAGCTGGTCGGCCAGTGAGCGTCGGCACACTCGACCGCGGTGTAGACGGCGTTGCCGTTCTCCGCTGAGGTGTTGCCCGCGGTGTCGGACATGTCCGGGCCCGCGGCCTCGACGAGCGCCTTCTCGTCACCGGCCAGGTACGTGCTCCACACGCCCGCGACGTTCGCCCACGCCGAGTCGTAGTACGGCGCGCTCTGGAAGAAGCCGAGCAGCTCGGCCGGGCCGACGACCCCGCCGATCGGCTCCTTCTTGGCCTTGGCGCGCAGTGCCTCCCACTGCTGCTGGACCTTCTCGGGGGTGTCCCCGATGTGGTAGGCGGCGTCGTTCCCCGCGACCCACGCCTTCCAGTCGTTCCAGCGCATCTCGAAGGCCACGTCCTGGTCCAGGTTGGCCTGGTACCAGATCTTCTCCCGCGACGGGTTGACCACGCTGTCCACGATCATGCGGCGCACATGGTTCGGGAACAGCGTCGCGTACACGGCGCCGAGATATGTGCCGTAGGAGACGCCGAGGTAGTTGAGCTTCTTCTCCCCCAGCGCGGCGCGGATCACGTCGATGTCGCGCGCGGTGTTCGGCGTGGTCATGTACGGCAGCATCGCGCCGCTGCGGTCCTTGCAGCCCAGCGCGTACTCCTTGGCCAGCTTGCGCTGGACGCGCTTGTCGGCCTCGGAGTCCGGCACCGGGTCCAGCTTCGGCGCCTTGACGAACTCCTGCGGGTCCATACAGGAGATCGCCGCCGAGTGGCCGACGCCGCGCGGGTCGAAGCCCACGAAGTCGTACGCCTTCGAAGCCTTCACCCACAGCGGGTTCTTGTTGGTGACCCGGGTCGGGAACCGCATGCCCGATCCGCCCGGTCCGCCCGGGTTGTAGATCAGGGAGCCCTGGCGCTCCTCGGGCGTACCGGTGTTCCCGATACGGTTCACCGCGATCTTGATGGTGCGCCCGTAAGGCTTGGCGTAGTTGACCGGAACGGTCACATAGCCGCACTGGATGGGCTTGGCGAAGCCCCAGTCGGCCGGACAGTCAGCCCAGTCGATGCCGGTCGCGGCGGCCCGGGCGGCGGCGACGCGCACCCCGATCGACTCGGCGTCAGGTCGGGTGTGGGCCCCGTCGGCACTGGCGGCAGGCGCGGCCAGCGCACCTGCCACCAGTGTTCCCGCTATCAGAGTGCCGGCCGAGCCGAGCACTGCTGTGCGTTTCACGTTGTTTCCCCCTGCTTGGTACGCCGCTTGTGGCGGCGGTGATCACAGAACTTGCAGGGGGATCCTTTCGTTACGAAGCACCCGCGCGATAGATCATGCGGACGTTTCTTTACCAATCCGTCAACTTCTCGGTAACCGTGGTCAACAGACGCCATAGGCGCAGCGCGTCCGGGGCGGCGGCGGTCACCAGGGGGGCCGGGCCCTCGATCGGGGCCAGGACGGCTTCGCCCTCGGCCGGATCGGCGGCGGAGAATCGTCACTCCCACTGGGTTGTCGCGAACGCCGGGTGGACGACGGGCAGTTGGCCGACCGCCCGGTGGCCGCCGAGGACGGCCGGCCCGTCCCAGCCGTGGGCGCCGGCCCGTACGCCGTCTCCTGGTCGAGCAGCAGCCGCCCACCGGACCGTACGGTGAGGCGGGCGGTGAGCCGGCCGGGCTGCTCGCCGGTGCGGCCAAGGACCTGTTCCTCGCGCAGGACGAGCCGGGCGGTGGGGGCGAGTTCGACGCGGGTGTCGCTGCCCTGGGCGGAGATCAGCGGTTCGGGCAGCCAGCGCAGTTCGGCCTCCTCCCCCGCCGTCACTCGACGTCGTAGGTCGCGGGTCCGGCCGCGCGGCCCGGCAGGGCGACGGTCGCGGCGGCGGTGGTCGGGTGGAGGGCGGCGCCCGGCCCGGCGGTGGTCAGCAGCCGCAGGCGGTCGCCGCCGAGCGGTGCGCTCATGGCGCCGATGACGCTGACCCGCGCCTCGGGCCCGTCGCCGCGGATCCGGCGCAGCGCGAGTGGGCCGTCGCCGTCGAGGACGGGGAGCACGGTGCCGCCGCGCCCGTCGGCGGCCGCGGTGTGCGGGCGGTGGCCCGTACGGAGGCAGAAGCGAAGGCAGGGGGCACGGTCGGCCTGCGTGGTCGGGGCTCCAGGCGACGGGCCGCTCCCGCACCCGGTCGGCGACGGGCCGCTCCCGCACCCGGTCGGCGACGGGCCGCACGCCCCCTTCGGAGGCCAGGGAGGTGAAGGCTACGGGCAACTCACCGCGCTGGGCCTTGGCATCGGGGCCTTTGCCCGCTCATGGTCATCAGCCCGCGGGGCGCGCCGAACGGCGCCGAGGTGAGGTGCGAGGGTGCGCGCCACCGGCCGGCACCTGAATCCGTGCCGGTCCGGCCGCCTGACGCTGGAAGCTCAACCGGTGCGAGTGTCCGGTCAGCCCGTCACGGCGCGTGGGGCGGTCGCCGCTCCCCGGTGTCCGGGCCACGGTGTTCCGCCGTGATACCGAAGCGGCGGCGTTCGCCGGCAGCGGACGCACCGGGGCGCACCACCGAGACCGTGCTGATCACCTGCTCGTCCGCCCCCGCTTCCGCCTGCTCCAGTCGCTGCAGGTCAGTGGCGCAAACCAGCGCCACGAGCGGCTTTCCATGGCGGGTGACGACCACCCGCTCGCCGCCATAGACAACACGGTTGATCAAGTCCGCCAGCTCCGCGCGGGCTTGCGTCACCGGAATCTCGTAGGCCATGCTCCCATCATAACGGGATGTACATCCTGTACATTTTCTACGAGAGGTACGGCGGCGAGAGACCCTGGTGTCTCCTCGCCGAGCGACGACACGAGGTGCAGCGATGGACCGACCGACCGCCCGCTACGTCCTGCCGGAGTTCACCGAGCGCACGACTGCCGGTACCCGCACCCTGGACCCGTATTCCAAGCTCCTCGACGAGCGGATCATCTTTCTGGGCACGCAGATCGACGACACCTCGGCCAACGATGTGATGGCCCAGTTCATCCACCTGGAGCACAGCGCACCGGACCAGGACATCTCGCTCTACATCAACTCGCCCGGCGGCTCGATGACCGCGATGTCGGCGATCTACGACACGATGCGGTTCGTCTCCTGCGACGTCGAGACCGTGTGCCTGGGCCAGGCCGCCTCCTCCGCAGCGGTGGTGTTCGCCGCCGGCACCCCCGGCAAGCGGCTGATGCTGCCGAGCTCCCGCATGCTCATCCACCAGCCGGCCTTCTCCGAGCCCATCGAGGGCGAGACCTCGGATCTGCAGATCCAGGCTCAGGAGCTGCTTCGGCTGCGCGACCTCCTCACGGAGCTGCTGGTACGGCACACCGGTCAGCCTGCCGAGCGGGTCAGCACGGACATCGAGCGCGACACGATCTTCACCGCGGAGGAGGCCGTGAGCTACGGACTCGCGGACCGGATCGTCGACAGCCGCACCCAGACCGGCGCGCTCTTCGACGAGGGGTGAGCCGAGGTGCTGCCTCCCGAACTTCCCCCACTGCCCGCACTCACCCGGGCCGAGAGCGACCTGGTCGACCGCTATCTGGAGGTCGTCGACCTGCTGGGCCGTATCAACCCCGCGCGCGCGTCCGACACCTACGGCGGGCTGCGGGCCGCCCAGGCCCTGGTCGGCAAGGCGGCCGCGCTACGGGATGCCCTGACGCTGATGCACGAGCGGGGCGAGAGCCAGGTGCATGCCGCCACGCTCGCGCGAGCCCTACGGGTCCTGGACGGTGAGCGACGCGCACGGCGCGTCACCGTACCGCCCGAGCAGTCGGGTTGAGCACGCCGACACACCGCGTGGGGCGCCCCCTTGGCTCCAAACGGCGTCGCCCGATCGTGCGAGCCGCGGGCCGGCGCCACACACTGATCGACTTGCGCTCGGTGCGCCACAACACACCTGCGAGGGCGCTTCGTTGCTGGTGCGAGGCACTCTGGGGCCCACATGCAAGAACCGAAACGGCTATTTCTCACCTAATCGCTCTATTGGCGATCAAAGCCACATAACGAGTTTTCAGCTGGGAATGGGGCGTTTTGTGCGTGACCATCCGTGAGAACAACAAGCCCCCGCCACCGCGGCGGGGCGGTCCGGGCGGACGCCGAGTCCTGCCGCCGCTCCGGACGTCTGTACACGGAATGGATCGGCAGGAGTGGAGGACCCAAGCAGTTCGGGGCAGACCGGGAACGTCTCGGTCTCCCCTCGGGGTTAAGCCGCAGCCGCGGCCGGGCATCTTCGCCTGCCCGAACCCGACAGGTCATCCTTCACAGGCGGCTGACGAAGGGTTGCGCATGGCCGCGCACGCACATCTCCCCACACTGGTCTTCCGGGCCGGCACCGCCTCCGCCCTGACCCTCGCCGCCGTCGGCGGCGTCCTGATCGGTCCGGGTGCCGCGCCGGAGGCCGAGGCGGTGACCCCCGGCATCAGGGCACTGCACGTGGCCGCATCCAAACGGGGTGCGCCGTATCAGTGGGGCGCTCAGGGACCCCACCGCTTCGACTGCTCGGGGCTCACGCTGTACGCCTTCCGGCGGGCCGGAAAGCACTTGCCGCGCACGGCGGCCGCCCAGTACATCCGGTCCCGGCCCGTGCCCTCCTCCCGCCGCCAGATCGGCGACCTGGTGTTCTTCGGGTCCCAGCGCGGCATCTACCACGTGGGCATCTACGCGGGGAAAGGGCGGATCTGGCACGCCCCGAAGACCGGTTCCGTGGTACGCCTCGAGAGGATCTGGACCGACAGGGTGCGGTACGGCCGGGTGGGGTGAGCCCGGGGCCGTGGGCGTGAGTGATCAGGCCCTGATACGGCTATGCGTCCTGTATGGCTGCAGAGACTCCGGGACCGCCACGGCATGAGACACCGCAGGAACGGGCCGACCGGAACTTCTCCGAGCTGCTGCAGGAGCTCCGGGTGGTCCAGACCGGTGTGCAGATCCTGTTCGCCTTCCTGCTGACGCTGGCGTTCACCCCGCGATTCCCGTCGCTCAGCGATGTGCAGCGCGGGGTGTACGTGGCGACGCTGCTGCTCGCGGTGCTCGCCGCGGCGCTGTTCACGGCGCCCGCGGCGATCCACCGAGTGCTCTTCCAGCAGAAGCTCAAGCGGCGGATCGTGATGGTCTCCTCGCGGCTGGCGGCCATCGGGCTGTGCGTGCTGGCCCTGTCGCTGACCGGAGCCGTACTGCTGGTCGTGGACGTGGTACTGGGCCTGTGGCAGGGGCTGGTTGCCGCGGGCGGCACGCTGTCGGTGTGCATCTGGCTCTGGGCCGTCCTTCCCCGCATGATCGGCCGTAGGGCCGGGCCTGAACCGCCCGACGCCGTGGCGCGGTCGATGCGGGAAGCGGGGCCGGCCCCGCGGCCGCCGCCGCGGTGAGAGGTACGGCAGAGTGCCCCGCTCGTCAGGGGCCCGGAATGCTCCAGGGCAAGGCGATCCACACGGTTTTGCCGCCCTCGGCCGTCGGGGTCACCGAGAGCTTGCCGCCCGACTCGGCGGTGAGCCAGCGGATGATGACCAGGCCGCGCCCGTTGTCCTGCTGGACGGCGGCGGGCAAGCGCTTGGGCCAGCGGGGATGGCTGTCGGTGACGCCGATCCGCAAGCGCTCGTCCCGGTCCAGCTGGACGTCCACGGTGAAGGTGGGCGACTGACCGAGGGTGTGCTGGACGGCGTTGGTGGCCAGTTCGGACACGATGAGGCGCACGGTGTCAGCGGTCTCGGCGTCTTCCGGCAGACCCCATTCGGCCAGAACGCCCGTGACGTACCTGCGGGCGGCGGTGACCGAGGCCGGGTCGCTCGGCAGCGTGACGGATGCTTCCTGGTGGTCTGCCATGACGACGCTGTCCCTTTCCCACCGAGGCCGGGCTCCAACGCGATGCGAGGGAGTCGAAGGCGGCATCGGACGCTGCTGCGCGTCAGAGTGCCACTCATGCCGCCGCGACCGGGGGCGATCCTCCGAAATGTGCAGAAATCTGTCGCTCGATGCGGTGAACTCCGGGCGGACAGCGCGCATACGGGCCCGACAGGTCCGAGCCCTGTGCCCCGGTTCCTCAGCCTGCCGGAGCCGTCCTGACGATCACCGCGAGCGCCTCCTCGATCTGCGGGTCGGTCAGATCGGCCCGGGCGGTCAGGCGCAGCCGGGAGATGCCGTCGGGTACGGACGGGGGCCTGAAGCAGCCCACCACCAGGCCGGCCTCCCGGCAGTCGGCGGCCCAGCGCACGGCCGCCTCCGGGGAGGGGGCCCGTACGGACACGACCGCGGCGTCCGGCTGGACCGCCGCGAGCCCGGCATCGGTCAGCCGTCGGTAGAGCTCCGTAGCGACCGTGCGTACGCGGGCCGCCCGCTCGGGCTCGCGGCGCAGCAGTCGCAGGCTCGCCAGGGCGGCGCCGGTCGCGGCCGGCGCGAGGCCAGTGTCGAAGATAAACGTCCGGGCGGTGTTCACCAGGTGCTCGATCACCCGGGCGGGGCCCAGTACGGCGCCGCCCTGACTGCCAAGGGACTTGGACAGGGTGACGCTCGCGACCACGTCCCCGTCCCCCGCGAGCCCGGCGGCGTGCAGGCCGCCGCGCCCGCCGGCGCCGAGGACGCCGAGCCCATGTGCGTCGTCGACGAGCAGGCCGGCGCCGTGGGCGCGGCAGGCGGCGGCGAGCTCCGGCAGCGGGGCGGCGTCGCCGTCCACCGAGAACACCGAGTCGGTGACGGCGAGCGCCCGGCCGTCATGGCCACCCAGCGCCTTGCGTACGGCGTCGGGTTCGGCGTGCGGGACGACTTCGGTGTCCGCCCGGGACAGGCGGCAGCCGTCGATGAGTGAGGCGTGGTTGCCGGCGTCGGAGACGATGAGGGTGCCGCCGCCGCTCAGCGCGGTGACGGCCGCCAGGTTGGCGGCGTAACCGGAGGACAGCACCAGTGCGGCCTCGAATCCGCAGAAGGCGGCCAGCTCCGCCTCCAGTTCGGTGTGCAGTTCGGTGGTGCCGGTCACCAGGCGGGAGCCGGTGGAGCCCGCGCCCCAGCGTCTCGCGGCGTTGGCGGCGGCGCCGGTGACCTCCGGGTGCCGGGAGAGCCCGAGGTAGTCGTTGCTCGCCAGGTCGAGCAGCGGTGAGTCGGCCGGGCGCGCGCGCAGCGTGCGTACCAGCCCGGCGCGGCGACGCTGCTCGCGCTGTGTGTCGATCCAGTCGAACGGGTCCTGGGGCATCGGCCGTCCCTCGAGGGTGAAGTTCGCGGGCCGCAGGCCCATCTCGTACGCCGTCTTGTCTGTAGTGGATAGAACCTATCCGTGCCGACGGACGGGCACGGTGTGGCAATACACACACCTCCAACCGGCCCTGTTGTGCGATCTCTCCTTGGCCGGGAGCGTCGCCGTAAGCGAGGATCAGCGCCATGGACCTGCTCAAGACGCTGGTGGACAAGGGGTTGCGGCGCGAGTTGCCGACCCGCGAAGAGGCGCTCGCCGTCCTGGCGACATCCGACGACGACCTGCTCGAGGTCGTGGCCGCGGCCGGGAAGGTCCGCCGCAAATGGTTCGGGCGGCGGGTGAAGCTCAACTACCTGGTGAACCTGAAGTCGGGGCTCTGTCCGGAGGACTGCTCGTACTGCTCCCAGCGGCTGGGCTCCAAGGCCGAGATCCTGAAGTACACCTGGCTGAAGCCCGAGGAGGCGGCGCAGGCCGCCGCCGCTGGTGTGGCCGGTGGTGCCAAGCGGGTGTGTCTGGTCGCCAGCGGGCGCGGGCCGACGGAACGGGACGTCGACCGGGTCTCGAAGACCATCGAGGCGATCAAGGAGCAGAACGAGGCCGTCGAGGTGTGCGCCTGCCTCGGGCTGCTCTCCGACGGGCAGGCCGAGCGGCTGCGCGCGGCGGGCGCGGATGCGTACAACCACAACCTCAACACCTCCGAGGCGACCTACGGGGACATCAGCACCACGCACACCTACGCCGACCGGGTCGAAACGGTGCAGCAGGCGCAGGCGGCGGGCCTGTCCGCCTGCTCGGGTCTCATCGCGGGCATGGGCGAGTCGGACGAGGACCTGGTGGACGTGGTCTTCGCGCTGCGCGAACTGGACCCCGACTCGGTGCCGGTGAACTTCCTGATCCCCTTCGAGGGGACACCGCTGGCCAAGGAGTGGAACCTCACCCCGCAACGGGCTCTGCGCATCCTGGCGATGGTGCGGTTCGTCTGCCCGGATGTCGAGGTACGCCTGGCGGGCGGCCGCGAGGTGCATCTGCGCTCGCTGCAGCCGCTGGCCCTGCATCTGGCCAACTCCATCTTCCTGGGCGACTACCTGACCAGCGAGGGCCAGGCCGGCAAGGCCGACCTGGAGATGATCGCGGACGCCGGCTTCGAGGTGGAGGGCACCGACACCACGACACTGCCCGAGCACCGCGCCGATCTGGGCACGGCGTCCGGCTGCGGTCCGGGCGGCAGCGACGGCTGCGCACCGTGCGGCGACGGCGACGCGGCCACCCCGCCGCACCAGACCGCGGCCGGCGAGGCGCGTACGGACCTGGTTGCGGTGCGCCGCCGTGGGGCGGGCACGGACCTCGCGCCCAATGCCTGAGCCGCTGGGTCCCGAGAAGCTGCTGGCGCTGGACCGGCAGCATGTCTGGCATCCGTACGGTCCGATGCCCGGCCGGCAGGAGCCCCTGGTCGTGGAGTCCGCGGCCGGGGTCCGGCTGCGGCTCGCCCAGCCGGCCGAGGGCCGGCGCGAGCTCGTCGACGGCATGTCGTCGTGGTGGTCGGCCATCCACGGCTACAACCACCCGGTGCTGAACGAGGCCGCGCGCGGCCAGCTGGAGCGGATGAGCCATGTGATGTTCGGCGGGCTCACCCACGAGCCGGCCGTACGGCTGGCCGCGCGCCTGGTCGAGATCACGCCCGAGCCGCTTCAGCACGTCTTTCTCGCCGACTCCGGTTCGGTGTCGGTCGAGGTGGCGGCGAAGATGTGCCTGCAGTACTGGCGGTCGCTCGGGCGGCCGGGCAAGCAGCGGCTGCTGACCTGGCGCGGTGGCTATCACGGCGACACCTGGCAGCCGATGTCGGTGTGCGACCCCGACGGCGGTATGCACCAGCTGTGGTCGGGGGTCCTGCCGCGGCAGGTCTTCGCGGACGTGCCGCCGGCCGGCTTCGACGCGGAGCCGGACCCTGCGTACGCCGCCCATCTGCGGGAGCTGATCGCCCGTCACGCCGACGAGCTGGCGGCAGTCGTGGTGGAGCCGGTGGTGCAGGGCGCGGGCGGAATGCGCTTCCACTCCCCCGGCTATCTGCGGGTGCTGCGGGAGGCGTGCGACGAGCACGGCGTACTGCTGGTGCTGGATGAGATCGCCACCGGCTTCGGGCGTACGGGGGCGCTGTTCGCGGCGGAGCACGCCGGGATCTCTCCCGATGTGATGTGCGTCGGCAAGGCGCTGACCGGCGGCTATCTGACGCTGGCGGCGACGCTGTGCACCTCGCGGGTGGCGGAGGGCATCAGCTCCGGCGAGCTGCCGGTGCTCGCCCACGGCCCGACGTTCATGGGCAATCCGCTGGCCTGCGCGGTCGCGAACGCCTCGATCGACCTGCTGCTGTCACACGACTGGCGGCAGGAGGTCAAGCGGATCGAGGCCGGGCTGCGGGACGGACTGGCCGGCGCGGCGGCGGTACCGGGCGTGCGGGACGTACGGGTGCTGGGCGCGATCGGCGTCGTCCAGCTCGACCATGAGGCCGACATGGCGGCCGCGACCCGGGCTGCCGTGCGCGAAGGGGTGTGGCTGCGGCCGTTCCGCGACCTGCTCTACACCATGCCGCCGTACATCACGGGCGACGACGACGTGGCCCGGATCTGCGCGGCGGTACGCGCAGCCGCAACGGCGGGCTGACGCTTGTCTCCTGCCCACCTGCCTCACAAGGGGCGGGTGGGGGGCAGTGCACGCACGGGGGATGAGGAAAGGTACGCATCGGTATGACGGTTCTGTTCGTCACAGGGACGGGCACCGAGATCGGAAAGACGGTGACCACCGCCGCGGTGGCCGCCACCGCGCTGGCCCAGGGCCGCTCCGTGGCCGTGCTCAAGCCCGCCCAGACCGGCGTGGGCCCAGACGAACACGGGGACGCGGCCGAGGTCGGCCGGCTCGCCGGGAACCTCACGACCGTCGAACTCGCCCGGTTCCCCGAACCGCTGGCGCCGGCGACAGCCGCCCACCGGGCCGGCCTGGCCCCGGTGGGACCGCAGGATGTGGCCGAGGCAGCGGCGAAGCTCGCCGACGGGCACGACCTGGTGCTGGTCGAGGGCGCGGGCGGCCTGCTCGTACGGTTCGACGCCACGGGCGCCACCCTGGCCGACGCGGCGCGGCTGCTCGACGCCCCGGTGCTGGTGGTGACCACGGCCGGGCTCGGCACGCTCAACACCACGGCATTGACGGCGGAGGCGCTGCGCGCCCGCGGCCTGGAGTGCCCGGGCACGGTGATCGGCAGCTGGCCGGCTGAGCCGGACCTCGCGGCGCGCTGCAATCTCGCGGACCTGCCCGAGGCAGCGGGCGCACCGCTGCTCGGCGCGATCCCACAGGGAGCCGCCGCGCTCGGCCCGGGGGACTTCCGAGACCGTGCGGCGCATTGGCTCACCCCCGCGCTGGGCGGGGACTGGGACGCGAACGCCTTCGCGGCCGAGCACCGGCCCGGCCCGCTGCAGCGGTGACTGACGGGTAACGCCGTACGCTGACGGCCATGCGTGCCCGCTTGGAACAGATCGTCGTGGACTGCCACGACCCCAGGGCCTTGGTCCGGTTCTGGGCGGGACTGCTCGGCGGCGAGCCCGTCGACCGTAACCGCGGCTGGTCCCATGTCGAGCCGCCCGGGTGCGTCCGGCTGGCCTTCCAGCCGGTGCCGGAGTGCAAGACGGTCAAGAACCGGCTGCACCTCGACATCGAGGTCGGGGCGATCGAGCCGTCCGTTGCCGAAGCGGTGCGCCTTGGCGCCGCGCGGGTCGGCGCGACGGTCATGGACGAGCAGGGGGCCTACCAGGTCATGCTCGACCCCGAAGGGAATGAGTTCTGCTTCGTCTGTGACTGAGCGCACTGCCCATGGGGGACAATCGCGGTGACAGCCTTCCGCCGGAGAAGGGTTCCGCCATGCCCCTGCGCAGTACGAAGAATCCGCGGGACGCGGTCCACCACCCGCTGTTCGCCCGCTTCTATGCCCGTGTCAGCGTGCTCGCGGAGGAGAAGGGCGGAGTCGGCGCGCACCGCGAGGAGTTGCTGGCCGGTCTGTCCGGCCGGGTGATCGAGATCGGGGCGGGCAACGGGCTGAACTTCGCGCACTACCCCTCGTATGTCTCCGAGGTGGTCGCGATCGAGCCGGAACGCCGGCTGCGGCAGCTGGCTGCCGAGGCGGCGGTGCGCGCCGAGGTGCCCGTTGATGTGGTGCCGGGCGCGGCGGAGGCGCTGCCGGTGAAGAGCGAGGGCTTCGACGCCGCCGTGGCCTCTCTGGTGCTGTGCACGGTACGGGACCTGCCCCGCGCGCTGGGCGAGATCCGCCGAGTGCTGCGGCCCGGCGGCGAGTTGCGGTTCTACGAGCACGGGCGCGCGGAAAGCCGCGCCATGGCGGCCACCCAGCGGGCCCTGGACCGTACGGTGTGGCCACTGCTGTTCGGCGGCTGCCACACCGGGCGCGACACGCTGGCCGCCCTGGAGGCGGCGGGCTTCGAGATCGTTGCATTCCGGCGGCTGCGCTCCCCCGACTCCGCGTTGCCGCTGCCGATGTCGGCGCATGTGCTCGGGGTGGCGCGCCGGCCCGTGGCCTGACGGTCGCCTGTAAGCGGACACCCGCCGTACGAAGCCCGTGCACGCCGGAGCAGCTCACTCGGGAGCCGAGCGAGTGGGTGGGGGTGGGCCGTACGGCCGGACCGGCAGTCCTCGAACGAGCTGATCAGCCGAGCTGGTCAAGAACCTTGCTCAGAAAGCGGATGCTGTCGGCAGGGCGCTCCGCCTCCGCGCACAGGCGGTCCATGACGGACAGATAGTTGTCGACGTCGTCCCGCTTGTCGAGGTAGAGAGCGCTGGTGAGCTGCTCCAGGTACACGATGTCGGGCAGGTCCGGTTCCAGGAAGCGCAGAATGGTCACGGGGCCGCCGGCCGCCGCCAGGCCACCCGCGCTGAACGGCGCGACCTGCAGTGTGATGTTCGGCAGCCGGCACATCTCCAGCATGTGCTCCAGCTGACGGTGCATCACCTCGATGCCGCCGACCGGCCGGCGCAGTGCGGCCTCGTCCAGCACGACCCACAGCCGGGGCGCGTCGGTCGCGGTGAGCAGCCGCTGCCGGGCGAGACGCAGACCGACCCGGCGTTCGATCTCGCCCGGGGAGGCCTGCGGGTGGCCGAGCCGCATCACCGCGCGGGCGTATTCCGCGGTCTGCAGCAGGCCGGGGATGAACTGGTTCTCATACGTGCGGATGAGGGACGCCGCCTCTTCCAGACCGATGTGGGTCTCGAACCAGCTCGGCAGGACGTCCCCGTACTGGTGCCACCAGCCGGGGGCGCTGGCCTGCCGGGCGAGCGCGAGGAAGTCCGCGCGCTCGCCCTCGTCGGTTACGTTGTAGAGCGTCAGCAGGTCAGCTACATCGCGCTCCTTGTAGCCGGTCCGCCCCAGCTCCAGGCGGCTGATCTTCGCATGGGAGCCACGGATCGCGTCCCCGGCCGCCTCCCGGGTGATGCCACTTGCCTCGCGAAGCCTGCGGAGCTGGGTGCCGAGCACTATGCGCAGAACGGTGGGCCCGCCCCGCGGGTACTCGAGATAGCGCCGTATGGTCGGTTCGCGGCTCGTCTGAGCGGCGGTCATGCCTGACTCCCCTGTGTGAATGGGTGAGCGCTCAGTGTGGCACCGGTGGGGCCGTCTCGTACAGTCGCGAGCGATGACCAGTGCGTCAGTGCCGGTCAGCCGCCGCCCACCATGCTGTCGAACTCGCCGTCCTTCGCGCCGAGGAGGAACGCGGCGATCTCGGCCGGGGTGTAGATGAGCGCCGGGCCTTCCGGGTCACGGGAGTTGCGGACGGCTATGTCCCCACCGGGGAGCTTGGCGATCTCCACGCAGTTTCCGTTGGGGTTGCTGTAGCGGCTCTTGTGCCAGGCCACGCCATGGAGGTGGGTCGCCGGTACGCCGTTGTCGAACTGCTGCACCTGTGGATCTCTCCCTTGCAACCGTGGATGTGAGTTTGTCCCCCACGGACACTGACGCCACCTCAAAGTCCCCTGCAAGCACACACGTTCTTACGGATGTACTTGCAGATGTGCTTGCAGCGGCGGGTGAACACCGAGGATAGTAGCCCCCGTGGGCAAGGACCGTGCCACCTGTGGACCGGTGCGGCGGGCAACACCGCCGGACGTTGGCGTGCTTGTGTGGGATATGCGACGACAAGCCGTGGGCATCGTTATGGACACACAGGGCGGGAGGATGTACCTGCGCCCGCCCGGCGGCGGTTGCGAATGGGAGACCCTGCCCGGCGACGTACGGCCCGCGGAACGGAACGGGAGGACCGAGTGAGCGCACACACGGTCATTCGTCATGCGGAGTGGCTGATGAGCCCGGAGACGGCGGCTGAGGCGCCGCCGATCATCTATGAGATGCAGTGCACGACGTGCGGGGACACCTCAGAGGCCGACGAGGACTTCGAGCAGGCGCGCAACTGGGCCTTCGGGCATGTGGGACGCAACCCGTCGCACACCGGATTCCGGGAGATCATCCACCGGTTCTGGCGTGCCAAGCTGCTCGACTGAGCGCGCCGCCGGGCCAGTTGGCGACGTGGGGACGTCAGCTGCTCCAGGTGCGCAACTCATCGGCGATGGCGTGCACATCGGCGGTACCGTCCTTGACCAGCCTGGCCAGATCGCGGACCTGCTCCGGCGAGGTGGTGACCTTCAGTCCGCTGGCGACGAGATAGGCGTAGGCCACGGCCGAGGCGAACATCGCGTTGGACCGCTCGAGGGCCGGTACGTGCAACAGCAGCTGGAGCAGGGCGGCGGCGCGGTCCTGCGGGTCGGTGTAGACGGGCACACCGAATATCTCCGCCTCGTGCCGGCTGACGGCGGCGACGAGCGCGCCCCAGTCGGTGACCTGCGGGTCGCCCGGGGTGTTGTGTTCAGCCACCATGAGCAGCCAGGCGAGATCGATACGCAGGCTCAAAGCTTCTTGTGCCCCTCGCCGAACTCCTCCGCGAACACGTTCTCGTACTGCTTCATGAAATCTGCGGCGGCCTCGACGAACGTCTGGCCGACCTCGCCGGCGTCCCGGCGGACGAGCTCCTCGATGTACCGGTTCATGCTCAGGCCCCGCTGGAGGGCGCGCTGCCGCGCCGTCTCGGCGGTGGCTTCGTCCACACGGACGTTCAATTGTGTCTTGGCCACGTCATCAAAGCTAGCGCTCCTGCGCTAGCACCCGCAAGAGCGGCTTGCCGGGCAGCTCATCCTGCCAGGTAATGCGGAGGTGCGAATGCGGCCGCCGGCCGACGCCGGAGGATGCCGGTCGGGCCGGTGCGCTCTACGCTCGGGCGGTACGGCGTAGCTCGGTACGAGTAGATCCCGATCCCGGGAGGCGGCCTTGTCCACACCTACGGCAGACGACGCGGCATCCGGCGTGGCGCAGCCCGCGCCGACGGCCGCCCGCGCATCGGCGCTCACCAAGGCATACGGCTCGGGCGAGACGGCGGTGCTCGCGCTCGACGCGGTGGATGTGGAGATCGCACGGGGCCGGTTCACCGCGGTGATGGGCCCGTCGGGCTCCGGCAAGTCGACGCTGATGCACTGTCTCGCGGGCCTGGACACGGTGTCCGCGGGCCGGGTGTGGCTGGGCGAGACCGAGATTACCCATCTGAACGATGGCCGGCTGACCCGGCTGCGCCGGGACCGTGTCGGCTTCATGTTCCAGTCCTTCAATCTGCTGCCCACCTTGACGGCGGCGGAGAACATCACCCTTCCGATGGACATCGCGGGCCGTAAACCGGACCCGGAGTGGCTGGAGCGAGTCATCGACACCCTGTGCCTGCGGGACCGGCTCACCCACCGGCCGGCGCAGCTCTCCGGGGGCCAGCAGCAGCGGGTCGCCTGTGCCCGCGCGCTGGCCTCGCGCCCGGAGCTGATCTTCGCCGACGAACCGACGGGCAATCTCGATTCCCGGGCGGGCCTGGAGGTGCTGCGCTTCCTGCGGGAGGCGGTGGACGGGCTGGGGCAGACGGTGGTGATGGTGACCCATGATCCCGGCGCCGCGGCCCACGCCGACCGGGTGCTGTTCCTTGCCGACGGCCGGATCGTCGACGACATGGCGAGCCCGACTGCCGAGGCGGTGCTGGATCGCATACAGATCTTCTCCGGAGGCTCTCCCCGCACCTCCGGCGCCGACACCGTCCGGAAGGCCTGAATCCGGTGCTCCGGGCAACGCTGCGCAGCTTTCTCGCGCACAAGGGCCGCCTGCTGCTGTCCGCGCTGGCGGTGGTGCTGTCGGTGGCCTTCGTCGCGGGCAGCCTGATCTTCTCGGACACCGTCAGCCGCACCTTCGACCGGCTCTTCGCGTCGACGGCCGCGGATGTGACGGTGACCCCGAGGACGGAGTTCGACGAGCGAGGCGGGCTGGCGTCGGGGCAGGTGGCGACCCTTCCCGCCCGGCTGCGCGAGCGTGTGGCGGCAACCCGCGGGGTGGCCGCCGCGCACGTCGATGTCGAGCTGGCGAACCTCACGGTCACCGACGTACGGAACAAGCCGGTTGGGCCCACCACCGGCGCGCCGACGATGGCCCGCAACTGGTCCCCCGGCCACCGCAGCCCCGTGCAGCTCACCAGCGGACACGCTCCGCGCGGCCCGGGCGAGGCGCTCCTCGACGCGGACACGGCCAAGCGCAGACATGTCGTGCTCGGGGACACCCTGCGGATGGTGGCACCCCCGGGCAGGTTCTCCGTACGGGTGGTGGGCATCATGACCTTCACCACCACCAACCCGGGCGCGGCACTGGTCGCCCTGGACACACCGACCGCCCAAGAGCGGCTGCTGGGCCGGCCCGGCGCCGCCAGTGCCATCACGGTGGACGCCGCCCCCGGTGTGCCGGACCGGGTGCTCAAGCAGCGCATCGCCCAGGAGATCGGCCCGGGTTACCAGTTGCGGACGCGGGAGGAACAGGCGAAGTCGTCCTCGGCGAAGCTCGGCGGTTTTCTGCATGTGATCAAGTACGTGATGCTGGGCTTCGCCGCGATCGCGGTGCTCGTCGGCATCTTCCTCATCGTCAACACCTTCTCGATGCTCATCGCGCAGCGCACCCGCGAGCTGGGACTGCTGCGGGCGCTGGGCGCCGACCGCCGCCAGGTGCGCCACTCGGTGCTGACCGAGGCGCTGCTGCTGGGCCTGGTGGGGTCCACGCTGGGGCTGGCCGCCGGGATCGCTCTCGCGGCCGGGCTGATCTGGCTGATGTCCTTGAGGGGGATGAACCTCGACGCCGCGCAGATGGTGATCGGCTGGAAGACGCCGGTGGCGTCGTATGTGGTCGGCGTCGCCGTGACGTTCATCGCCGCCTACCTGCCCGCGCGGCGTGCGGCCCGGGTCTCTCCGATGGCCGCGCTGGCCGACGTGGAGGTCGCGGGCGTGGGACGGCCGCTGCGGATCCGGGGTGTCACGGGGGCGGTGCTCGGCGCGGCGGGCGCGGCGGCGCTGGTGGGCTGCGCGGCGCAGACGGACACGGCGCCGGCTTCCTCGCTGCTGGCACTCGGCCTGGTCCTCACGCTGATCGCCACCGTGGTGGCGGGTCCGCTGCTGGTGCGGCCGGTGATCCGGGTGCTGGGTGGGGCGTTCCCGGCGCTGTTCGGCCCGGTGGGCCGGCTGAGCCAGCGCAACGCGCTGCGCAATCCCCGGCGTACCGGGGCCACGGCCGCGGCGCTGATGGTCGGGCTGGCGCTGGTGGCCGGCATGTCGGTGGCCGGGGCATCGATGGCCAGATCCTTCGACCAGCAGATCGACAAGACGCTGGGGGCCGATTTCGTCGTGCAGAACCGCTCTTACGGACCGTTCCCCCGGGAGATCACCGAGCGGGTCCGGAAGGTGCCCGGCGTCGGCATGCTCGTACGGCAGCGGTTCGCGCCGATGCGGGTCGCGCTGCCGGACGGGAAGACCGTTACGACGACCGGCGGGGGCTTCGACGGGAACCTCGACCAAGTGGCGAAGATCGAGTACGTCGCCGGGGACACCGCCTCCGCGCTCGCCGACGGCAGGGTCGCTGTGGAGAAGGTCTACGCGGACGAGCACGGCATCCGCCGTGGCACCCGGCTCCCGGTGACGTTCTCCACCGGCGGCAAGACCGTACTGACCGTGGGCGCGCTGACCAAGCAGGAGTCGGGCGAGGGTCTGGGCAATCCGGGCGGCTTCTTCCTCGGCATGCCGACGCTGGAGCGGCACCTCCCGGAGGGGCAGGACGCCGCGCTGTACGTCAACGCCACAAACAGCACCGACCCGGTGCTACTGCGCCACCGTCTGGAGCGCGCGCTCGATCCCTTCCCGCAGGTGGACGTGCGCGACCAGGCCGACTACAAGAAGCTGATCCGGGACCAGATCGCGGTGCTGCTCTACCTGGTGTACGCGCTGCTCGGACTGGCGATCGTCATCGCGGTACTCGGAGTGGTCAACACCCTTGCGCTGTCGGTCGTCGAGCGCACCCGCGAGATCGGCCTGCTGAGAGCGATCGGCCTCTCCCGGGTCCAGCTGCGCCGGATGATCCGCCTGGAGTCGGTGGTGATCGCGGTGTTCGGCGCGGTGCTGGGGCTCGGACTGGGGCTGGTGTGGGGGGTGGCGGCTCAGCGGGTGCTGGCACTGCAGGGGATGAAGGCTCTCGCGGTTCCGTGGCCCACAATCGTTGCGGTGGTGGCCGGCTCGGTCGTGGTCGGGCTGGCGGCGGCGCTGCTGCCTGCCCTGCGCGCGTCGAGGATGAATGTCCTGGCCGCCATCGCCCATGAGTGAGCCCCGTAATCCGGGTGCCGCCGCGGCCCGCGCGGTGGTGGGATGGCGGGCATGAGTGATCTTCGGATACGGGCCGGCACGCCCGCGGACCTCGACGCCGTACTCGCCTTCTGGAGGGTGTCGGCGGAGGGCGCCAGCATCAGTGACGACCCGGACGGCGTGGCCCGGCTGATCGCCCGCGATCCCGAGGCCCTGTTGCTCGCCGAGCGCGGGGGCGAACTTCTCGGCACCGTCATCGCGGGCTTCGACGGGTGGCGTTGCCATCTCTACCGGCTCGCCGTCCATCCGGACCACCGACGCCAGGGCGTGGCGAACGCACTGCTGCGGGCCGCCGAGGAGCGGTTCGTCGCGCTCGGCGGGCGGCGCGGCGACGCCATGGTGCTGGACCGCAACGAGCTCGCCCACCACGCGTGGAGCGGCGCGGGCTATGTGCGCGAGCCGCAGTGGAGCCGCTGGGTCAAGCCGCTCGGCGCATGAGCGCGACCCGATCGGTTCTTCGCCGGAGCGCTCTAGCATGGGTGCTCTCTCTTCCTGTGATGCAGTCGAAAGGTGTGAGCGGCCGCTCCCGGGCGAGCCTCCTGGTAGCAGTCATCGCGCGTTCCCCACCTCCCTGCCGGATCATGGGACGGAGGTGAACAGATGACCGAAGTGGTTCTGCTGGCGCTCGCCGTGCTGCTGACCCTCGCCTGCGCGGTCTTCGTCGCGGCCGAGTTCTCGCTGACCACCGTCGAGCGCAGCGTGCTCGAGCGGGCCGCGGCGAGAGGCGAGCGGGGTGCGGACAGCGCGCTGAAGGCGGTGCGCACCCTCACCTTCCAGCTGTCCGGAGCGCAGCTCGGCATCACCGTCACCGGCCTGGTGATCGGTATGCTCGCCGAGCCGTCCCTCGGCAGACTGCTGACGGGGCCGCTGAAGGCCATCGGACTGGGCCCCTCGGCGGCATCCTCCATCGCCCTGGCGCTGGGCACCGGGATCTCCACCATTGTGCTGATGGTCGTCGGCGAGCTGGTGCCCAAGAACTGGGCGATCTCCCGGCCGCTGGCGGTGGCCAAGCGGGTCGGCGGGCCGCAGCGGATGTTCAGCCTGGCCTTCCGGCCGCTGATCAAGCACCTCAACAACGCCGCCAACCGGATGGTGCGCCGGATGGGCCTGGAGCCGACCGAGGAGCTCGCCTCCGCCCGCGGCCCGCAGGAGCTGATGGCGCTGGCCCGGCACTCGGCGAAGGAGGGCGCGCTCGAGGCGGACGCAGCCGAGCTGTTCGTCCGTACCCTCAACCTGGCGGGACTCACCGCGGAGAACGTGATGACGCCGCGGGTGCAGGTCATCGCGCTGGATGTGCAGGCCACTGCGGAGGATGTCGCCAACGCCACCCGCGCCACCGGCCTGTCCCGCTTTCCCGTCTACCGGGACAGCCTCGACAGCGTCATCGGCGTGGTCGACATCAAGGACGTCCTCGCCGTCCCCGCCGAGCGGCGGCACCGGCATCCGGTCTCCGACCTGATGCACGAACCGCTGCTCGTACCGACGACGCTGACCGTGGACCGGCTGCTGGACCAGCTCTCGAGCCGGCACATGGCCGTGGTCATCGACGAGTACGGGGGTACGGCCGGGGTGGTCACCCTGGAGGACATCGTCGAGGAGGTCGTCGGCGAGGTCCGCGACGAGCACGACCTGCAGCAGGCCCCCGACCTCGCCCCGGCGGGCGTGGACGAGGAGGGGCGCATGCTGTACGACGCGGACGGCTCGGCGCGTCTCGACCAGTTGGAAGGTATCGGACTGCACGCGCCGGAGGGCCCGTACGAGACTCTGGCGGGGCTGGTCGCTACCGCGCTCGGCCGGATCCCCGCCCCAGGAGACTCCATCGAGGTGGCCGGCTGGCGGATCGAAGTGGTGGACGCCTCGGGCCATCGCGCGGCGCGCATACGGCTGCGCGCGCCCCTCCCCGGCACCGCCGGGCTCAGCGCCGAGGAGAGTGACCGATGACCGCGATACAGCTGTTCGTCGGCCTGGTGGCGCTGGTCGCCAACGCCTTCTTCGTGGGCGCCGAGTTCGCCATGATCTCCGTGCGGCGCAGCCAGATCGAGCCGCTCGCGGAGAAGGGCGACCACCGAGCGCGGAGCGTGCTGTGGGGACTGGAACACGTTTCGGCGCTGATGGCCACCGCACAGTTGGGCATCACGCTGTTCACCCTGATCCTCGGTGTGGTCGCCGAGCCGGCGATCGAGCACCTGCTGGAGCCCGTCTTCGACCTGGTGGGGCTGCCGCACAGCCTGAACGCTCCGGTGTCGTTCGCCATCGCGCTGGCGGTGGCGACGTATCTGCACATGCTGATCGGCGAGATGGTGCCCAAGAACGTCGCGCTCGCGGAGCCGGTGCGCTCGGCACTGTGGCTGGGCCCGCCGATGGTGGCCCTGACGCGGGCCCTGCGCCCGGTGATCTTCGCCGTCAACGCCTTTGCGAACGCGCTGTTGCGGCTGCTGCGGGTGGAGCCGAAGGCCGAGGTCGCGGCGACGTTTTCGGACGACGAGCTGGCTCATATGGTCGCGGACTCCAGCGAGGCGGGGCTGCTGGACGAGCGGGCAACCGAGCGGCTGCGCGAGGCGCTGGTGCTGGGCCGGCGCCCGGTCCGCGAGGTGGTGCTGCCGGTGGAGCGGGTGGTGTCGGCACCGCTCGGGGTAACGCCGGAGGGGCTGGAGCAGCTGGCATGGGAGTCGGGTTTCTCCCGCTTCCCGGTCGTGGACGAGGAGCAGCGGATCGTCGGCTATCTGCATGTCAAGGACGCGCTGGACGCTCGGCCGCGGGACGTACCCTTCGCGCGGACGGCGATGCGGCCGATCGCCCAAGTCCGGGCGTCCACACCGCTGGACGACGTACTCGCGGCGATGCGCAGCACCGGTACGCACCTGGCGGCGGTGATCGGAGACGACGGGCGCCTGGCCGGGCTCGTCACCCTGGAGGACGTACTGCGCGAACTGATGGGCAAGGCACCTGCGGGCTGACCTGGGCGAGCGAGCCAAAGGGCGCGCCGGTGTCGAAAGACGGGGGCACCTCCCAGCGGTGGCCCCCTGGGCCTGACGGCCCGCGAGGTGCCCCCAGGGGGAGTCGACGCCGGGCCTGGGGGCACCCCCCAGCGGTAGCCCCCTGGGCCTGACGGCCCGGGAGGTGCCCCCAGGGGGAGTCGACGCCGGCCCTCCAGCGGTAGTCCCCCCGGGCCTAACGGCCCGGGTGGGGGTACCCCCAGGGGGAGCCCGGAGGCCGGCCGAGCGCCTAAAGGAGGGCCGAATGACATCCCAGGTAGCCGTGGACCAGGTGTCGGTCGGCTTCCCCGGCCGTCCGGTGCTGGACCACGTCTCGCTGCGGGTCCGGCCCGGTGAACACGTGGGCGTCATCGGCGACAACGGGGCGGGCAAGTCCACCCTGCTCCGCCTGCTGGCCGGGCGCGCGAAGCCCGACGAAGGCCGGGTGACGGTCACCGCCGACGGCGGCACCGGCTACCTCCCCCAAGTCCTCGGCCTGCCCCCGGCCTCAACGGTGCAGGAGGCCATCGACGACGCGCTCGCCGAGCTGCGCGACCTGGAGCGTCGGATGCGGGAGGCGGAAGCCACGCTCGGGTCGGCGGACGAGCAGACGGTGGCGGCGTACGGCGACCTGGTCGCGGCGTACGAGGCACGCGACGGCTACCTCGCGGAGACCCGTCTGGAGACCGCTCTGGACGCCCTCGGCCTGCCGGACCTGGACCGCGACCGCCTACTGGGCAGCCTCTCGGGCGGCGAGCAGTCCCGCCTGGCCCTCGCCTGCGTGCTGGCCTCCTCGCCGGAGCTGCTGCTGCTCGACGAGCCCACGAACCACCTCGACGACGCGGGGGTCGGCTGGCTCGAGGGCCGGCTGCGCGCCCACCGGGGCACCGTCGTCGCGGTCACCCACGACCGGACCTTCCTGGACCGGGTCGCCGACGCCGTGGTGGAGGTGGACGGCGACCGGCGGTCGGTGACGCGTTACGGCGGCGGCTGGGCCGGGCTGCTGGATCAGAAGGCCGCCGAGCGGCGCCGTTGGGAGCACCGCTACCGGGACTGGCGGGACGAGGTGGAGCGGCAGGAGCAGCTGGCGAACGCCGGTTCGGAGCGGCTGGCCGCAGGCTGGCGGATGTCCGGCCGGCCCGACTGGACCAGGCATCAGCGGTCGGTGGAGGGGCAGCTGTCCGGCCGCGTACGCAATGCCCGGGAGCGGCTGAGGCGGCTGCGGGAGGAGCCGGTGCCCAGGCCCCCGGAACCGCTGCATTTCACGGTGGCCGTACGGGGCGGCCCGCGGCGGGACGAGGAGGCGGAGGATCTCCCGGCAGCTGAGCTGGTGGGGGTGGTGGTCGAAGGCCGGCTGGCGGTGGACCGGCTGGAGCTCGCCACCGGTGAGCGGCTACTGCTGACGGGACCGAACGGGGCGGGGAAGACCACGCTGCTGCGGGTGCTCTCCGGCGAGCTGGTCCCGGACCGGGGCCGGGTCCGGCTGCCCGAGCGGATCGGCCGGCTTCCGCAGGAGGTCCCTCCGGTCGCCTCCCGGCGCCCGCTGCTGGCTGCATTCGCGGAGGGCCTGCCGGGGGCGCCGGAGGAGTACGCCGACGCGCTGGCGGGCCTCGGGCTGTTCCGTGAGGAGGACTTCCAGGTGCCGGAGGAGGGGCTCTCGGTCGGCCAGCGGCGCCGGCTGGAGCTGGCGCGGCTGCTCACCCGCCCGGCGGAGATGCTGCTGCTCGACGAGCCGACGAATCATCTGTCGCCGACGCTGGTGGAGGAGCTGGAACAGGCCTTGGCGGGGTACGCGGGCACGCTGGTGGTGGTGTCCCACGATCGCCGGCTGCGGGAGCGGTTCACCGGGACGCGGCTGGAGATGGCGGAGGGCCGGCTGCTGCCGCCGTGAGGCGCCGTACGCACGGTTGCCCCGTACGCGGCGGGCCGGTCGTCAGGCGAGTTCGAACCAGACCGACTTTCCGGAGGCGGTGCGGTCCACGCCCCAGGCGTCGGACATCAAGGTCACCAGTGCCAGCCCGCGGCCGTGCTCGTCGTCGAGTGCGGCGGAGCGCAGCCGCGGCAGTTCGGTGCTGCCGTCGGCGACCTGGCAGCGCAGCCTCTGGCGGCATTCGACGGTGATCCGCAGCGGGCCGTCCGCGTGCAGCAGGGCGTTGCCGACCAGCTCGCTCACCAGCAGTTCAGCGGTGTCGGTGAGGTGTTCCAGGTGCCAGTCGGCGAGGACGGCGCGGATCATCGTCCTGGCGCCGCGGCAGGCGGACGGGCTGCAGGGCAGTTCCCAGGGCCCGGCGACCCGGCGCTGCTGCCGGGGAAGGCCGGAGAGCACGAACCGACCCTGCGTGGTGGGCGAAACCGCGCCCTCGGGCGATCCGGTGGTGTGCTCCTGGTACATGAGGTCTCCGCTACGGCCGGGGCCGGTCGGCGCCCGCGGGCGTCGGCCTGGCGGCTGTCGCCGCGCGCCTCCCTGGGGGAATTGATCAGACCCACGGCCAACTGCCGGGTTAACCCTAAAAGCGCTTTACTGCGAAGTAAAGTGTTCGTCATGATCAGTCGGCCGACCGCCGCGGACATGCTCGAAGCCGCCTGCGTGGAATTCGCCGAGACCGGCTTCCGGTCCACGACGATGGACGCCGTGGCGGCTCGCGCCCACTCGACGAAACCGACGCTGTACGCCCACTTCGGCAGCAAGGACGAGCTGTACCGCCGATGCACGGCCGGCGCCGCCGACGCGTTGCGCAGCCGACTCTTCCGGGCCTGGGCGGCGGCATCCGAGCTGCCGCTGGAGCAGCAGGTCAGGGCGGGCATGGTGGCCCTGTTCGACTTCACGGCGGCCCAACCGGCGCAGTTCCGGCTGCTGTTCGGCGCCGAGACGACCGGTGCGGCCGCCGAGGCCCGGCAGCAGTTGATGGACGCCGCCACCCGGGAACTGACGCTGCGCATCCGGGGCTTCACGGAGCGGCACGGTCGCGAGCCGTGGGGGCTCAGCGCCGAATTGTGCGCCGCCTTCGTCGTCGGCCTGACGGTCGAGGGCGCTCGCTACGCGCTGTTCACCGCGGACCTGGACCCGACGTCCGCCGGCGAATTCGCGACTTCCTTCACCGTGGCCGCGCTGCGGCACATCGACCCCGCTCTCGCCGCGGCGATCGACCACAAGCGGCCGCGGCCGGATGTCACATGAGACCTGCCCCGGTGGCGGATGTCACATGAGACCTGCCCCGGTGGCGAACATCGCCAGCAGGACGGCCAGTGTCCAGCCGAGCAGGTGCTCCAGGAGGCTTTCGCCCTCCGAGGGCCCGCCGGTCCGAGGGGCGGCTTCCGTAGCAGCGGTCATCGCGTCGTTCCCTGTCAATCGAGGTGCTGCGGCGCTGGGGAGCCTACGTGAGGCGCCGGGCGGCGGCTGTGAGCCGCCTCTCAGCGCTGCGCATACCGCACGGTATGCTGCCTGCCGCCATGCAGATGAATGCCACGTACACCAGTCTCGTCGCGGTCGGCGACTCCTTCACCGAGGGCATGTCGGACGAGCTGCCCGACGGCAGCTATCGCGGCTGGGCCGACCTGCTGGCGGGCCGGCTGGCCGCCCGCACCCCCGGCTTCCGGTACGCGAACCTCGCGGTGCGCGGAAAGCTGATCGGCCAGATCCTGGACGAGCAGGTGGACCTGGCGGCATCGATGCGTGCGGACGTGGTCACGTTCGTCGGCGGCCTGAACGACGCACTGCGCCCCCGCTGCGACCTGGACCTGCTCTGCGCACGGGTGGAGGAGGCAGTCACGCGCCTGGCGCCCAGCTGCAAGCAACTGGTGCTGATGCGCAGCCCGCGGAAACATGGGCCGGTCGGCACACGGCTCATGCCGCGCATGCGGACGCTCTTCGCGCATCTGGACCGCCTGGCGGAGCGGCATGGCGCCGTGGTGGTGGACCTGTTCGGCACACCGGTGCTCAGCGATCCGCGACTGTGGGCGGACGACCGGCTGCATCTGAACGCGGAGGGCCACCGCCGGGTCGCCGAGGCCGTGTGGCAGGCGCTCGGTCATGAACCGGAGGACGACTGGACGGCTCCCCTGCCCCCGGCGGTACCGACGTGCTGGCACGCCCGGCGCGGTGCCGATCTGCGGTTCGCCCGTGAGCACCTGCTGCCCTGGATAGGCCGTCGGCTGACCGGCCGTTCCTCGGGCGACGGCCGTCCGCCCAAGCATGCGGAGTTGCTGCCGTACGAGGCGAGGTCCGAGACCTGACGAGGCGGCGGGTTTGGTAGGTACCTACCAGGCGCGGCCCCGACCTGCCTCGTCGCTGTGCCCAGGCCGTGGCGCTGGCCTGCGACGACGCCCAGTAGACTCTGCATACGTGACTGCCAAGCCCCGCATCCCCAACGTCCTGGCCGGCCGCTACGCCTCCCCGGAACTCGCCGTCCTCTGGTCCCCCGAGTACAAGGTGACGCTGGAGCGGCGGCTGTGGCTCGCCGTGCTCCGCGCGCAGAAGGATCTCGGCATCGACGTGCCGGACCAGGCGATCGCCGACTACGAGCGGGTCCTGGACCAGGTCGACCTGGCGTCGATCGCCGAGCGCGAGAAGGTCACCCGGCACGATGTGAAGGCCCGGATCGAGGAGTTCAACGCCCTCGCCGGCCATGAGCACGTCCACAAGGGCATGACCTCGCGGGACCTGACCGAGAACGTTGAGCAGCTGCAGATCCGGCTGTCGCTGGAGCTGATGCGGGACCGTACCGTCGCGGTGCTGGCCCGGCTGGGGAAGCTGGCCGCTGAGCACGCCGAGCTGGTGATGGCCGGCCGCTCGCACAACGTGGCCGCCCAGGCCACCACCCTCGGCAAGCGGTTCGCGACCGCCGCCGACGAGCTGCTGGTGGCGTACGGGCGGCTGGAGGACCTGCTCGAGCGCTACCCCCTGCGCGGCATCAAGGGCCCCGTCGGCACCGCACAGGACATGCTGGACCTGCTCGGCGGGGACGCGGAGAAGCTCGCCGAGCTGGAGCGCCGGATCGCGGAGCACCTTGGCTTCGCGCACGTCTTCACCTCGGTCGGCCAGGTCTACCCGCGCTCGCTGGACTACGACGCGGTGAGCGCGCTGGTGCAGCTGGCGGCCGCGCCGTCGTCGCTGGCCAAGACGATCCGGCTGATGGCCGGACACGAGCTGGTGACCGAGGGCTTCAAGCCGGGCCAGGTCGGCTCGTCCGCGATGCCGCACAAGATGAACACCCGCTCCTGCGAGCGCGTCAACGGCCTTGCGGTGATCCTGCGCGGCTATGCCTCGATGACGGGCGAGCTGGCGGGCGACCAGTGGAACGAGGGCGACGTCTCCTGCTCGGTGGTGCGCCGCGTCGCGCTGCCGGACGCCTTCTTCGCCTTCGACGGGCTGGTGGAGACCTTCCTGACCGTACTCGAGGAGTTCGGTGCCTTCCCGGCCGTCATCGCCCGCGAGCTGGACCGGTACCTCCCCTTCCTCGCCACGACGAAGGTGCTGATGGGGGCCGTGCGGGCCGGAGTCGGCCGCGAGGCCGCGCACGAGGTGATCAAGGAGCACGCCGTCGCCTCCGCGCTCGCCATGCGCGAGCAGGGCGCCGAGCGCAACGAGCTGCTCGACAAGCTCGCGGCGGACGAGCGGATTCCGCTGGACCGCGCGCAGCTGGACGCACTGATGGCCGACAAGCTGTCCTTCACAGGCGCGGCTCGCGACCAGGTTGCCGCCGTGGTCTCCCGCATCGAGGAAATCGTCAAGCAGCACCCGGAGGCCGCCGCGTACACGCCGGGCGCCATTCTCTGAGCGGCCGCCGGATACGGTTGGCGCTCGTATGAAGCGCGAAGAACTCGAGGCCGCCCGCGATCGCACCGTTCCCGATGTGATCGCGGGCGGCCTGCGCGTACTCTTCTGCGGCATCAACCCGGGCCTCTGGTCGGCGGCCACCGGGCATCACTTCGCCCGCCCCGGCAACCGCTTCTGGCCCGTACTGTACGCCTCCGGTTTCACCCCGCGACAGCTGAAGCCCGCGCAGGAACGGGAGTTGCCGGAGTACGGGCTGGGCATCACCAATGTCGCGGCGCGGGCGACGGCGCGGGCCGACGAGCTGACCGCCGAGGAGCTGCGGGAGGGTGGCCGGAGCCTTGCCGAGAAGGTCACCTCGTACGCACCGGCGTGGCTCGCTGTCGTCGGTGTCACCGCCTACCGTGTCGCCTTCGCCGACCGGCTTGCGCGTATGGGCCCGCAGGACCGGACGATCGGGGCCACCCGGATCTGGGTCCTGCCCAATCCCAGCGGGCTGAACGCGGCCTGGACGCCGACGGCGATGGCGGAGGAGTTCGGACGGCTGCGTCAGTCAGCGGGCATGGCCGACACCCGGGACAGCCGGCACACCGGGGCCGGCGGCGATGCCGGGGCCACGGCTTCCTGCTGACGGCCCCTCAGCGCTCTTGTGGACCGGTTGTTGTTGGCGGTGGCTCGTGGGCGTGTCGTGTCGTGAGCACTGGTCAGCCGGGCCGGACGGGAAGATCAGCCTCCGCTATCGACAGCACCAGTTGGAACGGCAGCTCCCGGTCTCCCTGCCCGAGGCCGAGTCCGATCCAGCGGCCGTCGACCCGCCAGGCGTACACCTCCGGCACATAGCCGCAGAGCACATCCAGCGGGGGCGGGACCGGATCGCCCATGGCGGAGCGCTCCAAGTGGTCAAGGAGGGAGATCAGCGCGGGTTCGCCCCAGCGCCGCGTCAGCACCACCACGAGCACATGAAGCTCGGCCTCCAACTCCTCCGCCACCTCTTCCACCCGCGTGATGTCCGCGTCCCAGAAGCCCTCGCTGACCCTGAGGCCGGCTATGTGGAATCCGGGGCCGCTCTCGACCAGGGCCGGCACGCCACCGCGCGACGGGGCCACCCGCTGTGCCGGGAAGGGGCGGGCACGCAGCTGGTCGATCGCGTCGAGGTGGGCGGCGGTGTCCATACGGCCAGTAAACCCTGGTGCTATGACATTTGGCGGTCCGTCAAGTGCTTTGGGGGCGCTGCGAGTCACCGGCGCGGCGGTTCGTCGGTCCCGGCGTGACCCGCCACCGGCTCGCCGCACCGCTGCTGTCGCGGATACGATCCGCCACACACGCACAGGGAGGGAGGCCCGCGTTGGGGCGGCTCACCGGCGGGGACCCATCCCTGCTGCGACGGATCAACTCCGCCGTGGTGCTGTACGCGCTCCGCGAGCGCGAATGCGCCACCCTCACCGATCTCGTCCAGGTCACGGGCCTGTCCCGGCCGACCCTCGAGGGCGTTGTCGAAGGGCTGGTGGCGACCGGTCTGGTGGTGGAGGCGGTCCCTGAGGAGGGCGGGACGCGCCGCCAGGGCCGTCCTGCCAGGAGGTTCCGCTTCCGCGCGGAGGCCGGGCATCTGCTGGGCATCGAGATCGGGCCGCGCCGGATCGCCGTACTGCTGTCCGATCTCACCGGGCGGGTGATGGGGTCGCTGGCCCGCGAGGTGTCCGAGACGGCCACGGCGGACGAGCGGCTGGAGCGGGTACGGACCGCGGTCGCCGATCTGCTGCGGCGCGAGGGCGTCGCCCGCAGCTCGCTGCGGGCGGTCGGCGTCGGAACGCCCGGCATCGTCGCGGCGAGCGGAACCGTAGCGCTGAGCACCGCCCTGCCGGGCTGGACCGGGCTGCCCCTCGGCGACCGGCTGCGGCGCTCCTTCCGCTGTCCGGTGCTGGTGGAGAACGACGCCAACGCCGCCGTGGTGGCCGAGCACTGGAAGGGCGCGGGCGTCGACTCCGACGACGTGGTGTTCGTCCTGGCCGGGCTGAGCCCTGGCGCGGGCTCGCTCATCGGCGGCCGGCTGCACCGGGGCTATGGCGGCGCGGCGGGGGAGATCGGAGCCCTGCATCTGCTGGGGCGGGAGGCCATGCCGGAGCAGGTGCTGTCGACGACCGGCGAGCCGCTGCACCCGCTGGACGAGGCCGCGGTGGCCCGGGTGTTCGAGCAGGCACGGGCCGGGGACGTCCAGGCGCGTGCGGCAGTGGACCGCTTTCTGCGGCGGCTGGTGCATGACGTGGCGGCACTGGTGCTCGCGCTCGACCCGGAGCTGGTGGTGATCGGCGGCTGGGCGGCAGGGCTGGATGGTGTGCTGGAGCCATTGCGCGGCGAGTTGGCCCGCTACTGCCTGCGGCCGCCGCGGGTGACGCTGTCGATGCTGGGCGAGGCAGCGGTGCCGACGGGCGCGCTGCGGATCGCTCTCGACCACGTCGAGGAACAGTTGTTCGCGATCGACGGCACGGTTTCCGCTCGCCGCTGAGGCCACCATCGGCCTTGCGCCAAGGCCTGGACCTTCGCGCACCGTGGGAGGCCGCGGAGTCTTCCAGGCACACCACTCGCCGAGGCGCTCCCCGGCACTGCCCGCCCGCCCCTTGAACGAGGCGGGCGAGAGCCATGGAGGTCAGGACGCGCGCCGGTGCCCCGTGTCGGGGGCGATCTGGAAGGCGCCCTCACCGAAGGTGAGCCGGCAGGTGTCCGCGCGGTACGTGGCCACCGCCACCGCAACCGTGCGGCCCCGTGCCAGGTACCGGGTGGTGACCACGAGCACCGGCGCACCCGGCAGCCGCTCCAGCTGCTTGGCGTCGTCCGCCCGCGCCGATCCCAGCTCCACCGCCCGTTCCTGGCCTTGCAGTTCGAGCCGCTGAAGCTCCCGAAGCACGGCCCGCGCCCGCGCCCCACCCGTGGGTGCGTCGATCGCCGGGATGCCCGGCACCGACCCGGCCGGTACGTACAGCAGTTCCGCAGCGACCGGCTGACCGTCGGTCGTACGAGTACGGCGTATGGTGTGCACCCGCTCGTCGACATCGGTGTCCAGCATCCGGGCGACCGCCGAGGGCGGGACCGTCTCCTCGCAGTCGACGGCCTGCCAGACGTCCCCGGCCGCACCGGGCCAGGCCTGCGGCCGGGTGCCGACATCCACGCCCATCCGAGGCGGCGCCACGGTCGTACCCACCCCGCGCCGGCGCTGCAGCCGGCCTTCGAGTTCGAGCTGCTCCAGGGCCTGCCGGAGGGTGGCGCGGGCAACGCCGAAACGGGCGGCGAGCTCGCGCTCATTGGGCAGGATCTCGCCGACCTCGAACTCCGACTCGAGCGCCTCGCTGAGCACGGTCTTCAGGTGCCAGTACTTCGGCTCAGGCACTGATTCCAGCTGCGTGGTCCCCACCCTGTCCTCCGCGATCGCCGTGTCCCCGCCGGTTATTTCGCGCCCTTGTTTATGAAAGATTCCTGCACTAACCCTGCGACCATAGGACGGCCCCCACCCTTGGTCAAGACCAATCCTGGACCGGTGCTCAGCCCCCATGAGAGCTGCCGCGCAGCGTTCACAAGCCGTTCGCACCGCGGCCGGGTGTAACGTCGCTGATCATCGGCGTCCGGGAGGGGGGGCAGGCGTTGGACCAGGTCACCGTGGTGACGGGCGGCAGTCGCGGGATCGGCGCGGCGGTCGCTGTACGGCTCGCCCGGGCCGGTCACGCCGTCGGCATCGGCTACGAGACGGCGCGCGATGCGGCGGAGAAGACGGCGGACGCCGTGCGCGAGACCGTACGGTCCGCCGGTAACCGTACGGTCCGCGCGCAGAGTTACGGTGCCACGGCGGCGAGCTTGTCCGGGTTGCGCACGACGTAGACGCACGAGATGCGGCCGTCGGGCGCCACGTCGAGCGAGAAGACGGTGTCCGGCCGCCCACCCGAGAGGATCAGCACCGCGGGCACGCCGTTGATCTCGCGGATGAGGATCTCCATGTCCTCGACGGGCTGCTGGGACACCGCGCACAGGAAGCGGCCGACCTTGTCCGCGGGCTGCAGCACCCGCAGCGGGGCCTTGGCCTTGCCGCCGCTGTCGCCGACCAGCCGGGCATCATGGGCGAGCAGCTTCAGCAGCCCGTCGAGGTCGCCGCCGGTGGCCGCGGCGAGGAACCGCTCGGTCAGATCGCGCTGTTCGGCCGGATCGACGGTGAAGCGGGGTCTGCGCTCGTCCACGTGCCGCCGGGCACGCGCGGCGAGCTGCCGTACGGCCGGTTCGCCGCGGTCGAGAATGCCGGCGATCTCCGCGTACGGGAATCCGAAGGCCTCGCGGAGCACGAACACCGCCCGCTCCAGGGGCGAGAGGGACTCCAGGACGACGAGGACGGCGAGCGAGACCGATTCGGCGAGCACTGCCCGCTCGGCGGCGTCCGGGACGGTGCGGGCATAGTCGGTGACGATCGGTTCGGGCAGCCACGGCCCGACGTACGCCTCGGGCCGGGCCTGAAGCTGCCGCAGCCGGTCGATGGCCAGGCGGGTGGTGATCTGTACGAGGAAGGCGCGAGGTGCCCGGACAGTGGCGTGATCGGTGCCCGACCAGCGCAGCCATGCCTCCTGCACGACGTCCTCGGCGTCGGCGACGCGGCCGAGCATGCGGTAGGCGACCCCGGTGAGAACGGGGCGGTGCTCCTCGAAGACGTCGGTCGCGGTGTCGATGGCCACCCGTCCATCCCACCGCACGGGCCGGCCGGTGTCCAGGCAGGTCCGAGGCAAGCCCCGCCGGTGGGGCGACGCACCGCACCAGGTCTTACCCGCACAAGCCGGACCCGTGGCAGGGTCCGGCCGTACAGGATGCGTGCGCGCCCCTTGAACTTCGCGCCACCCGGCGGCCATTGTTGACACACCGTCTAGCTACGTTCGGCCGCTGCCGAGAACGAGGAGCGCATTCATGTCCGCTGTCGTGTCGGTCCCGATCGACTCCCCCGCCGGATCCCGCGCGGTGTCCGTCGCGTACGAACGGCGCGGCTCCGGAGAGCCCCTGCTGCTCCTGCACGGCATCGGCCACCACCGCCAGGCCTGGGACCCGGTGCTCCACATCCTCGCGACCGAGCGCGATGTCATCGCCATCGACCTGCCGGGCTTCGGCGAGTCGGCCGCGCTGCCGGACGGCGTCCCCCACGGCCTGTCGACCGTCGTACCCGCGCTCGGCTCGCTGTGCCAGGAGCTGGGCATCGACCGGCCCCACGTGGCCGGGAATTCGCTCGGCGGACTGCTCGCCCTCTCGATGGGCCGGGAAGACCTGGCCCGGTCGGTCACCGCGCTCTCCCCCGCCGGCTTCTGGACGCAGACCGAGCGCCGCTACGCCTTCGCCCTGCTGCGGGGCATGCGCATCGGGGCCCGGGCGCTGCCGCTGCCCGTCATCCGTGGGCTGTCGCGGACGGCCGCCGGCCGGGCGGTGCTGGTCAGCAGCATCTACGCCCGGCCGGGACGGCGTTCACCGGAGGCCGCGGTCGCCGAGACCTTGGCGCTGCGCGAGGCCGCCGGCTTCCGGGCCACGCTCGCCGCCGGCCTGGACGTACGGGTCGCCGATGATGTGCCGGGCGTCCCGGTCACCATCGCCTGGGGCGACCGCGACCGGCTCCTGATTCCCCGTCAGGCGGACCGGGCCAAGTCCGTGATCCCGGACGCGCGGCTCGTACCTCTCCCGGGCTGCGGCCATGTCCCGATGAGCGACGACCCCGCGCTGGTGGCGCGCGTCATCCTCGACGGGAGCAGCGGCACCGCGGCGGGGCGTGACCGTGCGGTCAGCCGTGACGCGGAGGCCGTCGTCGGCGACAGCTGACCGCGCGCCGAGAACCCCGGAGCCCATCGCCCAACCACGATGACGACGGCGGCCTGCCAGACCAGGGCCGCCGTCTCTCCGGTTGTCCGACTACGGAACGCCGTCGGCGGACGACGGCTCGGTGCGGCTGGTGCTCGGCTACGCCCACCTCCCACCGGGCGAGATCGCGCGCGGGGTCCGCTTGTTGCCGGCCTGGGCGGCCATCCCCCCGAGGGCGCCGCAGGCCAGTTGTTCACTGACCGTTTCGGTGTGGCACCTGGCACCGCCGGCCACAGGCACGACACTGCGAACAGTCGACAACCTGAGCGCGGGAGGAACCAGATGGCACAGGGATCCATGAGAGGGGTCGGACGGCGGGCGGTGCTGCGGGGCGGGGTCGTCGCCGGTGCGGCCGCAGCGCTGCCGTCGCTGTCCGGCACGGCGCCCGCGCAGGCGCTGTCCGGCCGGCCGGCCGCCCGCTGGGGCGTGCAGGTCGGAGATGTGACGACCTCGTCGGGCCTGGTGTGGGTACGGTCCGACCGCCCGGCCCGGATGATCGTCGAGACCTCCGCGACGGAGTCGTTCAGCCGGGTGGAACGCCATCTCGGACCACTCGTGGGCCCCGGCACCGACTTCACGGGGAAGACCCCCCTGCGCGGCCTGCCGCCCGGCGAGCAGGTGCACTACCGCGTGGTGCTCGCCGACGCGGAGGACCCCCGGCGCACCGGTGAACCGGTGTACGGCACCTTCCGTACGGCGCCGGTGCGGCGGCTGGGGTCCCCCATGCCGGGGGCCAGGGGAGGCGTAAGGTTCCTGTGGTCGGGCGATCTCGCCGGCCAGGGCTGGGGCATCAACCCGGACCGCGGCGGCTTCCCGGTCTTCGACGAGATGCGCGGCCGCAACCCGGACTTCTTCCTGTGCAGCGGCGACACCATCTACGCGGACGGGCCGATCCAGCCGGCCGTGACGCTGCCGGACGGCCGGATCTGGCGGAACGTCACCACGGAGGAGAAGTCGAAGGTCGCCGAAACCCTCGCGGAGTACCGCGGGAACTTCCGCTACAACCTGCTCGCCGAGAACCTGCGGCGCTTCAATGCCCAGGTGCCGACGGTGATCCAGTGGGACGACCACGAGGTCATCAACAACTGGTACCCGGGTGAGATCCTGGACGACTCCCGCTACACCGAGAAGCGCGTGGACGTACTCGCGGCTCGGGCGCGGCAGGCCTTCGCCGAGTACTTCCCGATCTCCACGCTGCGCCCGGACGGAGAGGGCCGGGTCTACCGGGTGCTGCGGCATGGCCCGCTGCTGGACGTCTTCGTCCTGGACATGCGGACCTACCGGAACGCGAACTCGCCCGGGCGGCAGCCCGAGGAGACCCAGGGAATCCTCGGCGCCGAGCAGTTGGAGTGGCTCAAGCGCGAGCTGCGCCGGTCCCGTGCGGTGTGGAAGGTGATCGCCTCCGACATGCCGCTGGGGCTGGTCGTCGGGGACGGGGCGACCAACTTCGAGGCGGTCGCGCAGGCCGATCCGGGCGCGCCGCTGGGGCGTGAGCTGCAGATCGCGGAGTTGCTGCGGCACATCAAGCACAACCGGATCACGGGCACGCTGTGGCTGACGGCCGATGTGCACTACACCTCCGCCCAGCACTACGACCCCGAGCGCGCGGCGTTCAAGGACTTCGCACCGTTCTGGGAGTTCGTGTCGGGGCCGCTGAACGCGGGCGGCTTCCCGGCGGTCAAGCTGGACGGCACGTTCGGTCCGCAGCAGGTGTTCGTCAAGGCGCCGGCCCGTCCGAACGTCTCTCCGCTCGAAGGCGGGCAGAACTACGGCGAGGTCGAGATCGACGGCGACAGCGGCGAGCTGACGGTCCGGCTGATCCAGGAGGGCGGCTCGGTGCTGTTCACCCAGGTCCTGCGGCCTGGCCAGGTCGGGCAGTAGGCACCCCGCGAAGAGCCCTGCCCGCGTTCCCGCCTGCCCGCTCCCGGAGATTGGGCGAGCAGGCGGGAAGCCAGCGCGTAACCCGGGCAGGAACCCCGAGTCGGCCTGCGCCGGACCGCGCCGGCGCCCAGGCGGAGGCAAGGTCCCCGGCCGGACTCCGCTTCCGGGCGGACGGCAGACCGTACGCGTGCGGCATCGTGGGCGTCCCTCACATTTGAAAACCAGACATTAGCCCTCAGACGCACCCTTTACTCATCGGACACAAACCGTTCGTGATCAGGCAACACCTGTCGGGCAGGGTGCAGACATGACTGACGTAACTTCTGCGAAGAGTGCCCGCCGCCCGCACCGCTGGCGGCGGGACCTGGTCGAACTGGCGGCCCTGTTCACCGCCGTTGCGGTCGCTGACGGGATCGCCAATCTGATCGCGCACGGGCCGGAGGGGCCCGTGCTGCTGGCGGCATCGGCCGTCGCCCTGACCGCCACGGCAGGCTTCCACACCTGGTGGGCCCGACGCCACGGCCAGGCTGCGCCGACGTCCGATACCAGCGATGCCAGCCATCCCACCGGACCGCCCGGCCCCGGCGACACCGCCGGTATCGCCGGCGTCACGGCCCTGTGGCGGATGCGGACGACCGTACACGACGCGCCCGGCAGCCTCGGCGCGCTGTGCACGGCGCTGGCCCGCCGCCGGGTGGACATCCTCACCCTGCAGACCCACCCGCTCTCCCGGGGCACGGTCGACGAGTTCCTGCTGCGCGTTCCGGCCGACCTGCCGGCCGCCGAGCTGACCCGTGAGGTGGCGGCGGCCGGCGGCCGCGACACCTGGGTCGAGCGGGCCGATGCCCACGACCTGGTCGACGCCCCGACGCGCGTGCTCACTCTCGCGACCCGTACCGCCCTGGACACCTCCGAACTCCCGCTCGCCCTGCGCCAGTTGCTGGGGCGCTGCACGATCCGCTCCCTGCCCGCCCGTACGCTCGGCGGACAGCCCACGGGCGAGCCGGTGCCGGCGGAAGGCGTTCTGGAGGACACCGTGCTGAAGCTGCGCGACCCCTCGGACGGAACCATCGTCGTCGAGCGGCCCTATCTGCCCTTTACACCAACGGAGTTCGCGCGCGCTCGCGCCCTGGTCGAGCTGGACGCGCGGCTCGGCCCGCGGGTGCCGCGCAGCCGTGACGTGCTGACGCTGCCCGAGGGCAATGAGATCACCGTCAAGCGGGCCGACACCGCGGATCTGGAAGCCGCCCGCGCGATGCACGAGCGGTGCTCCGCGCACACCCTGAGCCTGCGCTACCACGGCCCCGTATCCGACGCCGACCGGTATCTGAACCACCTGCTCAGCCCCCGCTTCGGCCGTACGCTCGCCGCGCAGACCGCGTCCGGCCGGCTCGTCGCCCTGGGGCACCTGCTGTGGGATGGCGACGAGGCCGAGATCGCCCTGCTTGTCGAGGACGCCTGGCAGCGGCGCGGCGTCGGCGCCGAGCTGCTGCGGCGGCTGGTGGCGCTGGCAACCGAGGCGGGCTACGACAGCGTGTACGCGGTCACGCAGGCGGCGAACACGGCGATGGTCGCCGCCATGCGCGGCCTCGGCCTCCCGCTGGACTACCAGATCGAGGAGGGCACCCTCGTGATCACCGCCCGTCTCTCCCCGGCCCCAGTGTGCCTGCCCGGACCGCACGGCCCGGCCGGCCCCCAGGAGTCGAACCAGCCGTACGAGCCGGCCCGGAGCTGAGCGCACGGTCGAGGTCCCGCCACAGGTCCTCCACGTCCTCCAACCCGACTGACATCCGCAGCAGCCGGTCGCTGACCCCCGCCGAGCGGCGGTCGTCCTCGTCCACGATGCGGTGGCTGATGGACGCCGGGTGCTGGATGAGGGTGTCGACGCTGCCAAGGCTGACCGCCGGGGTGATCAGCCGCACCCCGGCGATCACCTCGTGCGGGTCGCCGTGCACCTCGAAGGCCACCATCGCGCCGCCCAGCATCGGGTAGTGCACGCGGGCGATGCGCGGGTCGGCGGCCAGCCGTTCGGCGAGCTGCGCGGCCGTCGCCGATGCGGCCCGGACCCGTACGGGCAGGGTGGCCAGCCCGCGCAGCAGCAGATAGCCGGCGAAGGGGTGCAGGACCGCACCGGTGGCGAAGCGGACCTGGCGCAGTTTGCGCGCGAACGCCTCGTCGCACGCGACGATCCCGCCGAGGACGTCGCCGTGCCCGCCCAGGTACTTCGTCGCGCTGTGCAGCACGATCCGCGCGCCCTGCCCGACGGGCCGTTGCAGTACGGGCGTGGCGAAGGTGTTGTCGACGAGCAGCGGGACTTCGCCGCAGGCGTGCGCGACGGCCCGCAGGTCGACTTCCGCGAGCGTCGGGTTGGCCGGGGACTCGACCATCACCAGCCCCGTGTCGGGCCGGATGGCATCGGCGATCCCGGCCGGGTCCACCCAGGTCACCTCGCTGCCGAGCAGGCCGGCGGTCAGCAGGTGGTCGCTGCAGCCGTACAGCGGGCGGACGGCGACGGCATGCCGCAGCCCCATGCCGAGCCGCACCTGGAGGCAGGCGGTGAGAGCCGCCATACCGCTGGCGAAGGCGACCGCGCTCTCGGCGCCCTCGAGACGGGCCAGGGCGGTCTCGAAGCGGGCGGTGGTGGGGTTGTCCAGCCGTGCGTACACCGGCGGGCCGTCCGGCTGCGCGCCGGTCGCGGCGAACGCGTCGATCCGGGCGGCCTCCGCCCGGCTGTCGTACGACGGGTAGGTGGTGGACATATCCAGCGGCGGCGCGTGCAGGCCGAGCTCCGCGAGATCCTCGCGGCCGGCGTGCACCGCCTCGGTGGCGAGGGACCGGGGGAAGGGCGGGGTGTCCGCCACCGACGTCTCCATGGCATCCATGGCCGAATCGTGAACAACCACCGGGATCCGGTGGCGACAGACCGTGCTACGTTCGACCAGTGTCCGATTCTGTGCCTTTGGATCCGGTGGATCTGCAGATTCTGCGCCTGCTGCAGAACGATGCCCGGACCACGTACCGGGACCTCGCGGCCGAGGTGGGCGTGGCGCCCTCGACCTGCCTGGACCGGGTGGCGCGGCTGCGCCGCGCGGGGGTGATCCTGAGGCATGAGCTGCGCGTGGATCCGGCCAAGCTCGGGCGCGGGCTGGAGGCGCTGCTGATGGTGCAGGTTCGCCCGCACCGCCGGGAGCTGATCGGCCCCTTCGTCGAGCGCGTGCGTGCCCTGCCGGAGTCCCGGGCGCTGTTCCATCTGACCGGGCCCGACGACTATCTGGTGCATGTCGCGGTCGCCGACACCGCCGACCTGCGGCGTCTGGTGCTGGACGAGTTCACCTCACGGCGTGAGGTGGCCCGTGTCGAGACCCGGCTGATCTTCCAGCACTGGGAGTGCGGGCCGCTGCTGCCGCCCGCGTCAGGAACGTCGGCTTGAATGGTGGTGACGCGGGACCCGGTCCCGTACCAGGATGGGCGCATGTCCGAATCCACCAGCGGTCCGCTGCCCCGTCAGGTCGCCGACACCTTCGTCGACGCGCTCGTCCAACTCGACCCGATCACCGGCACCTTCCTGGGTGACCCCGACAGCTCCCGGCGGCTGCCGGACCTCTCCCCCGCCGGGCAGGAGGCACTCGCCGCTCTGGCCCGCACGACCCTGAGGGAACTCGATGCCGCCGAGGCTCGGCCCGGCGCCGATGACGATGCCGAGCGCCGCTGCGGCCGGCTGCTGCGCGAGCGCCTGACCGCCGAACTGGCCGTGTACGAGGCCCAGGAGGGCCTGCGCGCGGTCAGCAACATCCACTCACCGGTGCACTCCGTGCGCGAAATCTTCACCGTGACCCCGGCCGAGACGGCCGAGGACTGGGCAGCGGTCGCGGAGCGGCTGCGCGCCGTCCCTGCCGCGCTGGAGGGCTACCGTGCCTCGCTCGCCGAGGGAATCGCGCGTAAGCTCCCGGCCGGTCCCCGCCAGGTGTCCACCGTCATCGGGCAGTTGACCGAGTGGGTCGGTGCCGGCGAGGGCCGTGGCTGGTTCGCGGAGTTCACCGACGGGGCGCCCGAGGAGCTGCGCACCGAGCTCGACCAGGCTGCCGCCGGCGCCACCGCGGCCGTTGCCGACCTGCGGGACTGGCTGGCCGGCACATACGCGCCGACGGTCGAGGGCGCGCCGGACGTCGTCGGCGGTGAGCGCTACGCCCGCTGGTCGCGCTACTGGAACGGCACGGACCTCGACCTGCACGAGGCGTACGCGTACGGCTGGTCGGAGTACCACCGGATCCTTGGCGAGATGCGCACCGAGGCGGAGAAGATCCTGCCGGGCGCCACGAGCCCCTGGGAGGCGCTGGCGCACCTGGATGTGCACGGCACCCACATCGAGGGTGTGGAGGAGGTGCGGGTCTGGCTGCAGGGCCTCATGGACGAGGCGATCGAGGCGCTGGACGGCACCCACTTCGAGCTGGCCGAGCGGGTCAAGCGGGTGGAGTCGCGGATCGCGCCGCCCGGCGGGGCCGCGGCCCCGTACTACACCCAGCCGTCGGTGGACTTCTCCCGGCCCGGCATCACCTGGCTGCCGACGATGGGCGAAACCCGCTTTCCCGTCTACGACCTGGTGTCGACCTGGTACCACGAAGGCGTGCCCGGCCACCATCTGCAACTCGCGCAGTGGGCGCACGTCGCGGACCGGCTCTCCCGCTACCAGGCCACGGTCGGCATGGTCAGCGCGAACGCCGAAGGCTGGGCGCTGTACGCGGAACGGCTCATGGACGAGCTGGGCTTCCTCACCGACCCGGAGCGGCGGCTGGGCTACCTGGACGCGCAGATGATGCGCTCCGCGCGCGTCATCGTCGACATCGGCATGCACCTGTCGCTGCCGATCCCGGCCGACTCGCCGTATCACCCCGGGGAGGTGTGGACGCCCGAGCTGGCGCGGGAGTTCTTCGGCATGCACAGCGGGCGGCCGGCGGACTTCGTGGACAGCGAGCTCATCCGGTACCTGGGCATGCCGGGGCAGGCGATCGGCTACAAGCTCGGCGAGCGCGCCTGGCTGACGGGGCGCGATGCGGCCCGGAAGGCGCACGGGGACGCTTTCGACGCCAAGCGATGGCACATGGCGGCGCTGTCGCTGGGCTCGCTGGGACTGGACGACCTGGTCGAGGAGCTGTCCCGGCTCTGAGGCAATGGGCGCGGGTGGGCTGGTCCCGGTCGAACATCCTGATCGTCCTCGCCGCTCGCCCCCCGCCCGGTCAGCCGGGAGCCGGCGCCGCCCGATGGCGTATCCGCGAACCGGCCCGCTCCTTGACGACTTCGAGTTGTGCCGGGATCCGCTGCCGCAGGTCCGCGACATGGCTGACGATTCCGACCGTGCGGTCCCGCTCGCGCAGCGAGTCCAGAACATCGAGGACCTCGTCGAGTGTCTGCTCGTCAAGGCTGCCGAATCCCTCGTCGATGAAGAGGGTGTCAAGGCGGGTGCCGCCCGCCTCGTCGGTGACGACGTCCGCGAGCCCGAGGGCGAGGGACAGTGAGGCGAAGAAGGTCTCGCCGCCGGAGAGGGTGGCGGTGTCGCGTTCGCTGCCGGTCCATGCGTCGATGACGTGCAGCCCGAGGCCGGAGCGGCCGCGGCCGCCCGCCCGCGCGTCGGAGTGGACCAGGGTGTAGCGCCCCGACGACATGCGCTGCAGACGCAAACTGGCGGCGGCCGCGACCTGTTCGAGCCGGGCGGCCAGGACGTAGGACTCCAGGCGCATCTTGCGCTCGTTCTCCGCGGAGGTGCCGGCGGCGAGCCCGGCGAGCCGGGCCACCCGTTCGTACCGCTCGCGCAATGGGGCCAGCCGGCGCGCGTCCTGGAGCGCCTGCGCGGAGAGCCGGTCCAGCTCGGCGCAGCGGGTGCGGGCCTCGCCTTCGGCCGCGGAGGCCGCGCGCAGCCGGCGGGTGGCGTCCTCCACCGCGTCCTGGGCGGCTGCCAGGTCGGCGGGCGGCAGTTCGGCGGCCGCCGCGGCTTGCAGGTCGGCGAGCTCCCGGGCGACCGCGGCGGACTCGGCCTGCCACTGGTCGAGCCGGTGTTGCAGCCGGCGCCGTTCAGCGTCGGGGAGTGCGGCGTCGGCTGCGGCTTCCGGCGTGTCGAAGCCGGCGCGGTAGGCGGCATCGGCGAGTCGCGCGTCGGCCTCCTTCAGCCGCTGGGCGGTGGCTTCCTCGGCGCGTACGGCGTCTGCGGCATCCGCCAGCAGGGCGGCGCGGCGCTCCAGGTGGCCGGCACGCTCGGCGACGCTGGCCGCGCCCGCGCGGGCCCGGGCCACTTCCGCCTCCAGGTCGGCCTGTTCGCGGGCGATGGCCTCGCGGTGGGAGGTACGGCCGGCAGCACGGCGCTCGGCGTCCTGCTGCTGGGTGCGGCGGCGCTCGTACTCGCGCTCGGCGCGGTCCTGGGCCTCCCGGGCGGCATGCATGTCCGCGGCGGCGGCATGGGCCTCGGCGTAGGAGCGCTGCAACCGTTCGACGTTCTCGAGGAGTTCGGCCGTGGGAGTGTCACCGGCGTTCGCTCTGGCCGCGGCCAGGGCTTCGCGCAGCTCCCGCAATTCCGCGTCGGCCTGCTCCCGTTCGGCGTCCACCTGCTGATACGCCTCCAGGGCCGCTTCCTCGACATCGGGGTCGACGTGGTCCGCTTCGGTGCGGGCGGGGGCCGGGTGCTCGGTGGCGCCGCACACCTCGCACGGCTCGCCGGGGCTCAGCCGGGCGGCCAGCTCGGCGGCGAACCCACGCAGCCGGCGGTCCTTCAGACCGAGCCAGTGGTCGCGGGCCTCGGCGGCACGCTCGCGGGCCAGCCGCCATCGCTCGTCGGCGCCGGCGGTTTCGGCAGCGAGGCGGTCGCGCTGGCGGGCGGCGTCGAGGCGCTCGCGGGCGCGGTCGATCTGTGCGCCGAGCTGCTCGGCTCGGGTGGCGGCCTCCTGCGCCGTCTCGATGCGCTGCTGATGGGCGGTGCGTACGGTCTCCCAGTCGGCGAGCCAGTCCGCGGCCTCCTGGAGCACCTCGGCGTCGGCGCGCGCTTCGCGGTCGAGCGTGGCGCGCTCGGCGGCGAGTCGGGTGGCCTTCTGCTCGGCCCGCTGTGCGGCGGCCAGCCCGCCCAGCTCCTGACGCACCTGCCGCTCCAGGTCGGCAAGCCGATCGGCTCCGGCCTGCGCGAGACCGAAGACGTCGCGCCGGGCATGGGCCGCCGCATCCGCGGAACCGGCAAGCAGGCCGCCCTGCGCCGCCGCGAGTTCGTGGTCGCTCGCCGTGTCCGGGGCGAGTGGGCGAGGGATCGTGACGTCGGCAGACGGCGACACGGGCGCGCCGCCCGTGCGCGGGGCCGGCAGACCCCCCAGCCCGGCCATCTCCCGGATCAGCGCCTCCCGGGTCCCTCGCAGGGTCGCGGCGGCCCTGCGGTGCTGACGCTCGGCGGCGTCCCGCAGTTCAAGGGCGGGTACGACGGCCTCTGCCGCCCGCGCCCGGTCGAGCCGGGCCCGTACCTGCTCCATCTCGCCTGCCATGGCCCCGAGTTCGTCCGCTCGCCGACGAGCATCGCGGTACGCACGCTGGAGGCGGTCGCGTTCCCGTACGGCGTCGCTGTGCCGCTGCGTCTCGCGGTAGGCGGACTCGGCGGCCCGCACCGCCAGGGCGGCGATGTCACGGCGCTCGCGGGCGTCGGCTCGGGCGACGGCGGCCCACTCCAGCACGGCGTCGGCCAGCCCCGGTTCACCCGGCGCCACCTCGCCCAACTCCTCTGCGCCACCCGCCGCTTGCGCCATACGGTGAGCCAGGGCGAGCAGCCGGTCGTCGCCGCTGCTCACCTCCTTCTCAGCGACACGCCGCAGCTCGGCCAGCCGCTCCTCCACCGCCGCGAACCGGCGAGTGTCGAAGAGCCTGCCGAGGAGCTTGCCACGGGCTTCGGCGTCCGCCCGCAGAAAGCGCGCGAAGTCGCCCTGCGGAAGGAGAACCACCTGGCAGAACTGCTCCTTGCTCATACCGAGCAGCTGGGTGATCTCCTCACCGGTCTCCTGGTGGGAGCGGCTGAGGGCCTTCCATTCACCGCCCGCGTACTCGCGCAGCCAGGTCTGTGCCTTGTCACGGGTGAATCCCGCGCCCCGCTTCTTGGGGCGCGGCTGCTCGGGGCGCCGGGTGATCTCCAACCGCCGCCCGGCGGCGGTCAGTTCAAGGCTCACCTCGGTGGGGGTGAGCGGGTCGGCGTGATGGCTGCGCAGTGTCTGGCCCTGCTGCCGGGCGCCGGGCACCGAGCCGTACAGGGCGTAGCAGACGGCGTCGAGGACGGAGGTCTTGCCGGCGCCGGTGGGTCCATGCAGCAGGAACAGGCCCGCGGCGGAGAGGTCGTCGAAGTCGACCTCCTGGGTGCCGCTGAAGGGGCCGAAGGCGGTGATCCGCAGCCGGTGCAGCCTCACCGCACCACCTCGCGGAGGGTGTCGTCGACGCGCACGTCGTCCAAGGCGCCGCGCAGTACGGCCCGTTCCTGCTCGTCGGGGCCGCACCCGCCGCGTACGTGGGCCACGAACTCCTCGGTGATCTGCTGGTCCGTACGGCCTCGCAGCCGCTGGGCATAGGACGCGAGCTGGTCCTCGGGGGCCCGGTCGGGCTCGAAGACCAGGTTGAGGATGTGGGGGAAGCGCCGGGCCAGGCGGGCCATCGGCTCGTACGGGCGCACCGCGTCGGTCAAGGTCGCCTCAACCCAGGACTGTTCGTGGCGCTCGAGTTCCGGGTCGGCCAGGAGGTCGTCGAGGTGGCCGCGGATTCTGGCCAGCGGCCGGGGTACCGGGCAGTCGATCCGCTCCGCCGCGATGGCCCCGCCGGGTCCCAGGTCGATCAGCCACATGCTCTTGCGGTGGCCGACTTCCGAGAAGGAGTAGGCGAGCGGGGAGCCGGAGTAGCGGATCCGCTCGCTGAGGGTCTGACAGCCGTGCAGGTGGCCGAGCGCGGTGTAGTCCACGCCGTCGAACAGCTCGGCGGGGACGGCCGCGACCCCGCCGACGGTGATGTCGCGCTCGCTGTCACTGGCGGTCGCTCCGGAGACGAAGGCGTGGGCGAGGACGACGGACCGGGTGCCCGCGGGCCGGGCGGCGAGGTCGGCGCGGATGCGGTCCATCGCCGCGCCGAGCACCGCCGCATGCCCGGTCTTCTCGGCGCCCAACTGCTCGCGCACCAGGGCCGGTTCGAGGTACGGCAGTCCGTAGACGGCGACCTCGCCGTGCTCGTCGGCCAGCAGGACCGGGGTGGCGCAGGTGGCGGGGTCGGTCCGCAGATGGATGCCGGCGCGCTCGATCAGCCGGGAGCCGACGCCGAGCCTGCGGGCCGAGTCGTGGTTCCCGGAGATCACGACCGTGGGTACGCCGAGGCCGGCGAGGCGGTGGAGGGCGTCGTCGTACAGCTCGATGGCGGCCAGCGGCGGCACCGCCCGGTCGTACACGTCGCCCGCGACAAGCACTGCGTCGATCCGCTGCTCCCGGACCGTCTCCACGAGGTGGTCGACGAACGCCGCCTGCGCGGCCAGGAGGTTCACCCGGTGGAACGACCGCCCCAGGTGCCAGTCGGATGTGTGCAGCAGTCGCATGGTGCACGACTGTAACGGTGGGCTCTGACACCCCGTTGCCTGGACCGCCGTATCGGGCTTATTCCGAACGATTCCTGCGATCCGGCTCGTTTACCCCGTTCCGTACGCTTCGCCGCCCAGTTCAAGGACGGCTGTGCCCGCGGTGCTGTCGGCGAGCCAGGCGCGGAAGGCGTCAATGTCCGCGTCGGGCAGCCCGACCTCGATGGTGACATCGGCGGCGTACCGTACGTCGCGCACCTCGCGCCCGGTCGCTCGCAGGTCGTTCTCCAGCTTTCCGGCCCGCTGGTGGTCGACGGTGACGGTCGCCAGACGGAAGCGCTGCCGGGTGATGGTGCCAAGCCGGTCGAGTGCTTCGCCGACGGCGCCGCCGTAGGCCCGGATGAGCCCGCCGGCCCCGAGCTTGACGCCGCCGTAGTAGCGGGTGACGACGGCCACGACGTAGCGGACCTCGCGGCGCAGCAGCATCTGCAGCATGGGGACCCCGGCCGTGCCGCCGGGTTCGCCGTCGTCGCTCGCCTTCTGGATGCCGCCGCCGGCGCCGATGACGTAGGCGAAGCAGTTGTGGGTGGCGCCGGGGTGCTCCTTGCGGATGCGCTGGATGAACTCCTGGGCTTCCTCCTCGGTCGCGGCCGGGGCGAGCGCACAGCGGAAGCGGGATTTGTTGATCTCGATCTCGTGCACGCCCTCGCGCGCGACCGTCCGGTACTGCTCCTGCATTCCGCCAGCCTATGCCGCCCTGGCGGGCCCCTCCGCCGCAGGCTCCCGGGCGCCGGAGGTCGTGCCTTTGCCCTGACCGTACGGAGTCACCGCGCCGGCAGGTCGCCCAGCCGCTCGAGAAGGGGCAGCAGCGCGGCGCGAGGCGGGAATCTCCCGGAGGTGATCCCGGTTGCCGCAGAAGAGCAGAGAGTCGGGACACAGGAGGCAGGGCATGTACGGCGACCCCGGGACCATCCGCAGGATCCTCACCGAGCTCGGGGACACATGGGCCGTGGTGGGCCTGTCCACGAACGAGAACCGCGCCGCGTACGGCGTCGCCGACGTTCTGCAGCGGTACGGGAAGCGGATTGTGCCCGTACATCCCAAGGCCCAGACCGTCCACGGTGAGCAGGGATATCCCTCCCTCTCGTCCATTCCCTTCCCCGTCGACGTGGTGGACGTCTTCGTCAACAGCGAGCTCGCCGGTCCGGTCGCCGACGAGGCCGCGAAGATCGGCGCGCAGGCAGTCTGGTTCCAGCTCGGTGTCATCGACGAAGCGGCATACACCCGCACCCGGGCCGCGGGGCTCGACATGGTCATGGATCGCTGCCCGGCGATCGAGCTACCGCGCCTGGGCTGAGGCCGCCCGCCCCGCGTCATCGGGCGGCACCCGGGCTCACACTCCAAGTCCCTCCACCACGGTGGCTCCGGGCAGCTCGGCGATCGCCTTGCCGGGGATGAGCAGCTTGCCGCGCCGTCGTCCGCTGCCGATGACGAGGTACGGGGCCTCCACGACGGCCGCGTCCACAAGCAGCGGCCAGCCGGCGGGCAGTCCGACCGGTGTGATGCCGCCGTACTCCATCCCCGTCTCCCCCACCGCCGTGTCCATCGGCGCGAACGACGCCTTGCGCACTCCGAGGTGCCGTCGGACGACGCCGTTGACGTCCACGCGGGTGGCGGACAAGACCACGCAGGCCGCCAGGGTGACCTCCTGGGCGCGCTTGCCGGCGACGACGACGCAGTTCGCCGACGCGTTCAGGAGATCCGCCCCGTAGGTCTCCACGAAGGCGGCGGTGTCGGCCCGCTCCGGGTCGGTGTCGACGTACAGCAGGTGCTCCGCCAGAGCACCCTCGGCCGAAAGCTGGGGGCTTCCCGTGCCGCTCCAGGCGCGGATGGCCTCGGCGACGGGCGCGGTCAGCTCGTCCAGGCACTCTGCGGCGGGTCGGACGTCGTCGAAGTTTCCGATGGGAGCGCGCATGCCCGCACGCTAACACCCGCCGGGCGGGTGTCGATTGAACGGCTCAGCGGACCGGCGGGACGGAGACGGCCATGGTCATCTCGACCGGTTCGGTGCCGTCGTTGCGGTAGCCGTGCGGGACTCCGGCCTCCCAGCTCGCCGATGTCCCGGAGCCGATGAGGTACTCCTCACCGTCCACGATCAGCGTCAGCTCCCCCGCCGTCACATGAAGCAGCTCCGCCGTGCCGGGCGGGTGCGGGTCGGAGCTGCTGCTGTCACCTGGCATCAGCCGCCACGACCACAGCTCGAGCGGCCCTGGGGCCTCGGTTCCGGCGAGCAGGGTGCTGGAGCTGCCGGCCTCGGTGGACCACATCCGCACCTTCTGGTCGGGCGGCACGATGCGCACCTTGGGCCCCTGCTCGTAGTCGAGCAGCGTGCCGATGCTCACCCCGAGCGCGTCACCGATCTTGACGACGGTGGCGACGCTTGGGTTCGTACGAGCCTGTTCGATCTGGATGAGCATGCCGCGGCTGACCCCGGCACGGGCCGCCAGCCCGTCAAGGGTGAAGCCACGCTCGGTGCGCCAGCGCTTCACATTGCGAGCCAGGGACTGGGTGAGCAGGTCGAGATCCGACACGTTCCGTCCAATATATTGATTGGTGGAGTTCAGGCCGTTGCACTACGCTGTGCTGCACTCCAGCGTTCACTCCACTGTACTGCGAGGTTCCGCCATGACAGCCGTCTTCGCCCTGGCCACCAGTCTCCTGTGGGGGCTGGCCGACTTCGGCGGCGGACTGCTGGCGCGACGTACCCCTGCCCTCACCGTGGTCGTCGTCTCGCAGAGCATCGCCGCCGTTGTGCTGGGCGGGATCGTCCTGGCCACCGGTGCCTGGAGTGAGGCCGGGCCACGGCTGTGGTTCGCGTTGGCAGCCGGCGTCCTGGGGACGGTCGCGCTGCTCTGCTTCTACCGGGCGCTCGCACTCGGCCCGATGGGTGTGGTCTCGCCGCTCGGATCCCTCGGCAGTGTCGCGGTGCCGCTCGCGGTCGGTTTCGTCCTCGGCGAGCGCCCCGGGATGATGCAGTACGCGGGCATCGTCGTCGCCGTGGCGGGCGTCGTCCTGGCCGGTGGGCCGCAGCTGCGCGGCGCATCGGTGCAGCGTCAGACGATCCTTCTCACGCTCGTCGCCGCGTTCGGCTTCGGCTCGGTGATGGCGCTGATCGCCCATGCGTCCTCGAACGTCACCGGGCTCTTTCTCGCCCTATTCGTGCACCGGCTGGTCAATGTGGTGGTGGGCGGGGCCGCCCTGTACGCGGCGGCGCGTCGCGGAGCACCTGTCCTGCCCGGGGCGGGCGGCATGCGGGGGCTGGTGGCCGGTCTTCCCGCGCTCGGGTTCGTCGGCCTGGCGGATGTCGCGGCCAACGGGACGTACGCCCTCGCCGCCCGCATCGGCCCGGTGACCGTCGCCGCGGTCCTCGCCTCGCTCTATCCGGTCGTCACCGCGCTCGCGGCGCGCGGCGTTCTCAAGGAACGGCTGCGGCCGGTCCAGGCGGCGGGCGCGGGACTCGCACTCTTCGGCACCGTACTGCTCGCGGCAGCGGGCTGAACCACTCTGACCCACCGCGCCCGTCAGCGGGCCGGCCCGGCCGACTCAGCGACAGGCGGGCGTCACCGCGCGTCTGAACCCAGCGGTCGGCCGGCACGTCGAGGGAGCCGGCCCCTGCCCGCCTGCGCCGCCAACTCCGCGAGCGCCACCAGCTGCTCGGAGGTGGTGCCTTCCGGTATGGGCACTGGCGGCGGCGTACGCAGCGGCGGCTGCCACCCCTCCTGCGGATCCCAGCGCCGGACGATCCGCGCGGGCGCGCCCGCGACCACGGCGTGGTCGGGCACCTCACCCCGTACGACCGCGCCCGCCGCGACCACCACATTGCGGCCGAGGCGCGCACCGGGAAGGATCACCGCCCCGGCCCCGAGCCAGCTTCCCGCGCCGATCTCCACGGGTGCGGTACGGGGCCACTGCCGGCCGACGGGCTGCTCGGGATCGTCGTAGGAGTGGTTGTCGCTGGTGACGTAGACGTACGGGCCGCAGAAGACGTCGTCGCCGAAGACGACCGGCTGGGAGGCCACGACGTGGCTGCCCCGGCCGAGCACGACACCGTTGCCGAGCCGCAGGATCGGGCCGGGGCCCAGGTCGAGGCCGGGCATCATGCCGGCCGTCAGCGTGACCTGTTCGCCGATGATGCAGTGGTCGCCGAGGTGGATCCACGGCTCACCGAAGACCGTGCCCTGCGGGAAGGCGAGACGGGTGCCGGGTCCTATCCGGCCGAACCGGTGTGCGCCGGGGCGCTCGGCGGTCACCGCGCCGGCGTTCTGCATCCACCGCCAGCCGCGGTGCACCGCGCGCGTGACGGCACGGCGGCGCCAGGCCCGCACGCGGCCTCCGATGCCGCGCGGCCCTGCACCGGGAGATGAGAACGTGTTCCGGTTTTTCGGCACCCGTACACCGTACTCAGCCCCGGCGCCGGCCATCAGCGCCCTGAGCTGTGATCTTCGCCCCACCACGGCCGTGCGGCGAAGGCCCCGCAATGGGGCACGGAAGCGATCGAGCGGGGCGAGAGCGCCGCGCACTGCGACCGCCGCCACAGGAACCGAAGATCGACCCGGATGGCGGTTCTTACCTCCGGCTCGTCCTCCCCGCAGAGATTCCGCCTCTGCGGACAGCAGCGAGCCCAGGCCCACGGCGTGGCAGCGCCCAGCTTGTGGCGCACATTCGGAATGCCCGCGGGCATCGCGGGCGTCGAGCTCTCGCTCGCGGCGGGCGTCCGCATCTGGTACAAGGCGGCGCCGTACGAAGAGACCGCACCCTCATCACGCCGCGTGCACCGCGACTGAGGGCAACCGAATCGACCACACCGTCCGACACGGTCTGCGTCCCCAATTCCCTTCAAACAAAGGCTATTTGGAATTTCACCGGCCTTCAATAGCCGTCAAGGCCGCACAACGCCATCGGCCAACGCCTTCACACACCGGAACGGATCAGCATCACACCAGACGCAGAAAACAACCCCCACCCCCCAATCCCCTTCAGCTCACGTTTACGGATTTCCCCCGGCCCCTCAGTCGGCAGGGGCAACGAATACCCGACGCCACGGCCACCACCCGAAGCGAGGAAGCCGACCACGAGGGCTCTCGGCACCGGCCCCAAAACTCTCCCTCACTCCCCGCTCACCCAGGCCCCCGCAAAAAGGCATCGCACGGGCACCGCCACCCGGATGGGCGACCCGCAGCAGCACATCGCCGACCTTGCCGAAATGCCGACCTGGGGCAGCATTTGTTTGAGAGATCAACGGATTAACTGTCCATTAGCCTGAATGGGTGTCAGCCAATTCGGCAACTGGTCAACGAATGCCACAGGGTGGATAGTGAAATAACTCTGCCGGGTACTTCCAGTTCCTCGGCAAGAGCGGATTGGAGGCTTCCAGGTGACCATCGAAGAATGGCTCAAAACAAATGTGACCACCGACGAGAGGGCGCTGACGTGGTTCAGCGGCCCAGAGTGCGAGGACCGGATCGTCCGTGCCTATCGCGAGCTGCTGAGCGGCTACGAAATCGACACCTCGACGGTCCTCAAGACCACGTGCAAGGTGGACGGCGAGCACACCGGTGTGGTGCGCGTGCACGACAACAACTTCTTCTCGATCTGCGCACACCACTTCCTCCCGTTCTTCGGGAAGGTCCACATCTCCTACGTGCCGGGGGACCGGATCCTCGGACTGGGGAAGTTCCCCCGCCTGGTGCAGGCCTACAGCCGGCGCTTCCAGATCCAGGAGTACCTCGTCAAGGAGATCGCCGAGGAGATCATGTCCTCCGGCGGTGCCCAGGCTGTCCGCGTGACCTCCCAGAGCCGCCACATGTGTATGTGCAGCCGCGGCCCGTCGGACCAGACCGCGGTCACCGACACCTCCTACGTGACCGGCCGCCAAGAGCTGCTGGCCAAGTACGGCCTGGACGACTGATCCGGTGACGCGTGGCGGGCGGTGCCGAGGGCACTCCCGCCACGCGGCGCCGGACCGTCCGCCGTGCCCTTTCGCCGCGGCGGACATGCTCCACCACCGGGAGAACCCGTGCTGCACAGGAAACGAGGCGCTCACCGACGGACCTCGCATGCACCCTGGCGGCATGTGATCACGATATGGCTGGCCGGCGTACTGGCGGCGGTGGGCCTGGGTGCGGTCTCCCCGGTGAGCCCTGCTCTACGAGCAGAGCTGGGCCTGTCCCTCAGCGCCGTGGCATGGGCCACCTCGAGCATCACCGCCGTGAGCGCCGTGCTCGGCGTCCCGGCGGGGTGGTGGATCAGCCGATTCGGCGCCGGGCGTGCACTTCCCCTGGGCCTCTTCATCATGTCGGCGGCAGCCGCAGCCAGCGCGCTGGTCGGCTCCTGGGGCATGCTGCTGGCGTCACGCATCGTTGAGGGCGCCGGCTATCTCCTGGTCCTCGTCGCAGGCCCGATCGTTCTCGCCCGGCTGACCGAGGGCGGCATCCGTGCGGCGGCACTCGCGCTCTGGGGCACGTGCGTTCCCACCGGACTCGCCATCGCCGCGGCCGTGGGCGGCGCCCTGGCCGACGAGTGGACATGGAAACAGTGGCTCGGCCTCACAGCACTCGGTCCGGCCGTGATGGCCGGCCTTCTCGTCCTCACCCTGCCGGAGTTGCCGAGGCCGGCGGGGATCAGCTCCCGGCAGCGATCGCTCCGCAGCTGGAACCAGGCGCTGATGCTGGCCAGTTCGTACGGTTGTATGGCCCTGGTCAGTGTGGCGGCGGTGACCCTGCTCCCCGTCTTCCTGACCGAGCGCCGACAGGTGACATCGGCGGTGGCAGGTTCCGCCGTGGCCGTCGTATGCCTGGCCAGCGCGGTCGGGGGTCTCCTTGCCAGTTGGCTGCTGCGACGCGGGACCGCGCTCCTCGTGCTCGTACCACTGGGAGTGCTGATGCCACTGGCCGCCTTCCCCGCCTTCTCGACGGACGTCCCATTCGGTGCGAGCGTCGGCGCCGCCACCGTCGTGCTCCTGGTCAACGGACTACTCATCTCAGCGGTGTTCGCAGCCGTCCCGGGCGTCGTCTCCCGTCCGCAGGACGTGGATGTGGCGAACGGGATCCTCGCCCAACTCGGCAGCCTGGGAATGCTCATGGGACCTCCGCTCTTCGGTGGCGGTATCGCCGCTGCGGGGTGGGGGGCCGTCGGCGCCGAGACGTTGGTCTTCGCGGGGCTCGGCACCGTCCTGCTGCTGCTCCTCGCCCGCGGTACCCGTCGCACACGCGACACTGGGGTCAAGGCCGCACGCGCGGCGGCGCTATCGGCGCATACGACAGGGCGCACGCAGGCATCGCCAACTCGGCCGCAGAGACAGCGTGCCGGCGGCGCCGACGGTTCGCAGCGCTGACAAGTGCCTTGCCGACCGACTCCTGCCCGGTGCCAACTCCCGCTGACAGCACTTCGACCCAAGGGGCCCCGATGAGAATCGACTTCCTCTCGTCAGACGACGACGCCTGTCACGAGTACTGCCTGCACTGCCATGCGGAGGCAGTCGAGTGGATCATCGTGGACGGGAAGCGGAAGTGCACGTGCCGTTCTTGCGGCCGCCAGGCCGAACGAGCCCTGGTCATCGACCCGCGCATCTCCTGGTGGACGGACGCGGAAGGTGAGTACTGGCACGAGAGCGCGGGGGTGTTCGTACGAGACCGGCGAGGACGATTCCTCTTCTTCCAGCGGACGTCCTACCCCTACTTCCTGACCGTACCGGCGGGCCACGTCGAACGCGGCGAAGACGCACGGAGCGCGGCTGCAAGGGAGCTGTGGGAGGAGGTCGGGGTGCTCGGCGACCACACCGCCCTCCATCTTGTCGCCGATGAACATCTCAAGGGAGACACCTGCAGGAGAGGGTCTGACGCCCACCGCTGGCACGCCTTTCTGCTGCCGGTCGGCGACCACCGGGAAGCGGGCCACGGGAAGGTGACCGTGAACGAGGAAGGGACTGCCCCGGTCTGGCTCACGCTGGCCGAAGCCCGCTCCCGGGAGCTGACGTTCGCCGTGGAGCGGATCATCGAGCGGCACGCCGACCGGCTCATGTAGCCGGAACCAAGGGGCTCGTCAGCCGTCCAGGGCCTCGCGGTGTGCCTTCGCCAGACCCAGGTAGACCGCCGCATTGAGCTGGATGTGCTCGCGCTCCTCGTGGGTGAGTTCGCGCTTGACCTTGGCGGGGACTCCGGCCACCAGAGAGCCGGGCGGCACCCGCATGCCCTGCGGGACGAGAGCCTGTGCCGCGACCAGCGACCCCTTGCCGATCAGCGCTCCGTTGAGGACCGTAGCGCCCATGCCGATCAGGACCTCATCCTCGACGGTGCACCCGTGCAGGACGGCGTTGTGTCCCACGGACACCCGCTCGCCGACGGTGACCGGGAAACCCGGGTCGACATGTACGGTGCAATTGTCTTGAACGTTGCTGTCGGCGCCGATGACGATCGGACCGCCGTCGGCTCGCAGCACCGTCTGGTACCAGACACTGGCGCCCGGAGCCATCGTGACGTCACCGAGCACGACCGAGGTCGGTGCGGTGAACGCCGCCGGATCGATCTTCGGTTCCTTGCCGCCCACGCCCGCGATCAACGCCCGTTCTGCCATCGCCGTCTCCTCACCGCTCCCTTGCCGCGCCCAACCGCACCGTAAGCGACCAGACGCGAGTCCGTGGCCTTCCTGGGGTGAAGATCACAAGGAGGCTCGTCCTCGGCAACGACACCGCAGGTCCGCATCCGCCCACCGCGAGGCTAGGGGGGCTGTGCTCGTGGGCGGGTTCAGTCGCCGGACGGGACGGAGACCGTCGCCTCGGCTTCCGTCGCCGAGGTCTGAGACGCCGCGACCTTCTTGGCGCGGTTCTTCATGACGAGCATCGAGACGAGGCCGACCAGCAGTGCCACGACCAGCCCCAGCCAGGAGAACCGCTTGAGCCACGCCTCGGCCACGACACCGACGACGTAGATCACGGCGGTGGTCCCGCCGGCCCATACGATCCCGCCGAGCACGTTGGCGATCGCGAACTTCCAGTACGGCATGCGCAGGACGCCCGCCAGGGGCCCGGCGAAGATCCGCAGCAGGGCGACGAAGCGGCCGAAGAACACCGCCCACATACCCCACCGCTCGAAGGACCGCTCCGCGGACGCGACCTGGCTCGGCCCGAAGTGCTTGGGGAACCTCGCGCCGAGCCGGGCCAGCAGCGGCCTGCCGCCCCTGCGGCCGATCGCGTAGCCGATGGAGTCGCCCACGATGGCGCCCGTGCTGGCGCACGCACCCAGCACCACGGGGTCTATTTCGCCGTTCTGGGAGGCCAGCAGCGCGGAGCTGACGAGGATGATCTCGCCGGGAAGCGGGATGCCAAGGCTCTCCAGGCCGATGACCAGCCCGACCAGCAGGTAGATGCTGAGCGGCGGCACGGTCTCGAGCCACTCCTGGACATGCAAGGCGCTTCCTCCCCGAGTGCTGGCCCCTGGTGCCCGACGCTCATGCCGCCAGGCGGTCCCGGGCAGCCTACTGGATCCGGGTGAAAACCCTGCTCAGCTGTTGGGGCGAAGGGTCCAGACGATCGACATCTCGCCGGTGACGGCGCCGTCCTCGCGGGTGATGGCGACCTCCACGGGGAACTCGGGGCGCTTGCCCGCGTCGAGCTCCGCGACGACCTCGGCCGCCGGGCGGCCGAGCCGGGCGGTGGCGGTGACCGGGCCCATGGCCAGCTTCCTGTAGCCGATCTCGGCGCGGACGGCGAGCGGCACGGCCCGCTGCAGCTGGTCGCCGAAGGCCGCGAGCACGATCGCACCGCTGGCGGACTCGGCAAGCGTGAACATCGCGCCGGCGTGCGGGCCGCCGACGTGGTTGTGGAAGTCGGGCTGGTCGGGGAGCCGGACCACGGCGCGCTCCGCGGTGGTCTCGGTGAACTCGAGGTTCAGGGTGCGGGCCATGGGTACGGTGGCCGCCAGCATTTCGCCGATCGACGGCAGAGTCTCGGGCATGCGGTCACGTTACCAGCGGGTAGCTTCATTGGGGAGGGGCTTGTCGGCGGCACCTTTGCAGGTCGCGGGGCCGGACCGACTCTTCCCTGGCGCCGGTCTCAGCCGATCCCGAAGGCGCCGTCCGGTGGCTCCGGGGAGGGCACCGCGTCGCAGTCGTGGACCGGCGCGGCCCCCGCGCAGAGATCCTTGAGGGAGGGTCCGTACTCGACCCGGGCCGGGAAGGCGTCGGCGGCGCTCCGGCGGGCCAGCGCGTCGACGGGCAGCCCGGCCCGCGAGGCCACCAGCACGGTGTTGCCGAAACGGCGGCCGCGCAGCACCGATGGCTCGACGATCAGGCACAGCTGCTCGAAGACGGCGGCGAACGTGGCGAGTTGGGAGCGGAGAAAGGCGAACGGCGCGCCGTCGGCGAGATTCGCCGCGTACACGCCAGCCGTACGCAGCACCCGCGCGGCTGCCTCGGCGTACTCCACCGACGTCAGATGCGCGGGCACCCGGGAGCCGCCGAAGACGTCGGCGACCAGCACATCGGCCGAGCCGGCCGGGGCCTGTTCGAGCCAGGCCCTGGCGTCAGCGCCGTGCAGGGTGATGTCCGCGCCCGCGGGCAGCGGCAGATGTTCCGTGACCAGGGCGAGCAGCCCGCGATCGGCCTCGATCACGGTCTGGCGGGAGCCGGGACGGGTGGCGGTCACATAACGGGGCAGGGTGAGCGCGCCGCCGCCGAGGTGGAGGATGTCCAGCGGCTGCTCGGTCGGCGCGACCGTGTCCAGGACGTGCGCGAGCCGCCGCGCGTACTCGAACTCCAGATGTGCGGGGTCGTCGAGGTCGACGTATGACTGGGGCGCACCGTCCACGGTGAGCAGCCAGGCGCGCGACCGGTCCACGTCCGGCATCAGCTTCGCGTCACCGCGGTCCACTGCCCGGGTCACCGGTATCGGCTCGTTCACCGTCTCATTGTGCCGGGCCGGCCCCTCGGCCGGTGCGTCAGCCGTCGAGCCGGCACCGGCATACGGACGTCGGCGGTGGGCCCGGGACTCGTATGACGTTCTCCACCCGGAGCAGGAACGGCGCATCGGTGGAGCGCACCGGCATCGGTACGTACGTGTCGACGGCGTCGAGCAGCGCCTCGATCGCCCCCGTCCAGCGCGGGTCACCGTCCAGCGCGCGCAACCCGGAGACCCGTACGACCGGCGCCCGGTCCCCGTCGTAGCCATGCGCCGACAACAGCTCCCGTACCTCGAGCTCGACCAGGTCCGTCAGGTCGGGGTCAGCGGCGTCGGCCTTGTTGAGGGCGATGACGATGTGCTCGACGCCGACCTGGCGGGCCAGCAGCACGTGCTCGGCGGTTTGCGGCATGACGCCGTCCTGCGCCGAGACGACGAGAATCGCCCCGTCGAGCTGCGCCGCGCAGGTGACCATGTTCTTCACGTAGTCGGCGTGGCCCGGCATGTCGACGTGCGTGTAGTGCCGGGTGTCGGTCTCGTACTCGACGTGCGCGATGTTGATGGTGATGCCGTGCGCGGCCTCCTCCGGCGCCCGGTCGATCCGGTCGAACGGCACAAAGGTGCCGGAGCCGCGGGCGCTGAGCACTTTGGTGATCGCGGCGGTCAGCGTGGTCTTGCCGTGGTCGACGTGGCCCATGGTGCCGATGTTGAGGTGCGGCTTGGCGCGCACATATGCCTGCTTGGGCATGGTTCCTTCCTCGGATGCGTTGCGGAGCGGGACCCCTGGGCCTGGCCGACCCTCCCCCTGTGGGGTCCGCCGGACGATCCGGGGAGGGTCAGCTTCGGGCACCGTCGCAGGCGGCGGCAGCAACTGCCGAGGCGTACGGGGCAGCCTCCAGCGCGTCCGCGACCGCGGACGAGACGGAGGTGAAGGCGTGCCGGAACATGTCCTGAATAATCGCGGCACAGAGTTCCGCCCGTCCAACGATTTTGTGTTCAGGACCTGTTCAGGCGCCGTGCCGGTGGTGACGGCGATCAGTCATCTTCGTCGGTTACCCTCCCCGAATGCTTGACCCTGCACCGCAGCCCGCCGGCCTCACCACCCGGTGGACCAAGGCGCTTTTGTCCCCATGGGCCCGGTTCGCCCTGCTTGTCGCGCTGATCGCGGCGGCGGGGACGGCCGTCGTCCTCTTCGAGCCGCAGCGGCTGCTGGCCGGCGGCTGGCCGCCGCATGTCTCGGGTGGTTCGGCGGTGGTGCTGTTCTCCGTGGCGTACGGGCTGTGCACCGCCGCCATGGTGCCCCGCCCGGTCCTCAACGTCGCGGCGGGCGCGCTGTTCGGCTCGCAGTTCGGGCTGGCGGCTGCCATGGCCGGTACGGTGCTGGGCGCCGGCATCTGCTTCGGCCTCGGGCGGGTCCTCGGGCAGGACGCGCTGCGCCCGCTGCTGCGCGGCCGCTGGTTGGCCGCGGCCGACCGGCAGCTGAGCCGGCACGGATTCCGTTCGATGATGGCGGTGCGACTGTTTCCGGGAGTGCCGTTCGCCATGTCCAACTACTGCGCTGCCGTGTCCCGGGTGGGCTGGCTGCCGTTCCTGCTGGCGACGACCCTGGGGAGCGTGCCGAACACGGCGGCGTACGTCGTCGCGGGCAGCCGTGCCTCGGCGCCCACCTCGCCGGCGTTTCTCGTCGCGATGGGCTTCATCGCGGTGACTGGGCTCGCCGCGGTGGTGGTGGCGTGGCGCAAGCGCGCACGTCTGCGGGCGCGCTGAGGCGCACTCATCATCGTGGCTGACGGCATTGAGCAGGGTTGTGCGCGCTCGGTCCGCCTGGGCGATGGGGCGGGCCTGTTCGGGGAACAGACCGAATTTCTCCTGATCCTCCCCCAACGCCGTTTATGGCTGTCCGCCGACTTCGTGATCGGCGGCTCGATACGTACCATCAATGGCCATCATTGGCGGCTGACGGCGACCGTCGTCGTAGGTGTCGTGCTCGGCGACGCGGAACGAGTACGGCGGCCGCCACCATGCGGCGCGCTGCCCGGCATCGTGATCTTCGCGCTGGTCGGGGCGGGCGAGCTCAGCCCGTACGCGGCGGACTCGACGGCCGGAGTCCGCACCGCCCCTCCCTGTCAGCGTGCTTCCGTCACTGCCCCTCCCGCAGGGAATCCTTGGCCGCACCCCGGCTCAGCACGGCCTCGCGCACCCGCTTCCATACCTCGGGGAAACGTTTCTGCGTAGCGGTGACCACCCGGAACGGCGGGCCCTTGTCGGAGTGCTCGACCAGGAACTCGGCCTTGGAGACCGTCCAACGGCCATCCTGGCTCGGAGAAAAGGTGAAGCGGCCTATCGAGCCCTCGTTCCCGCGGTACTTCGCGTCGACGAAGCTCGCCACCTGGTCCCCGAGCCCGTACACCACCCAGGTGCCATTGACCTTCTCGTACGCCTGGGGCACATGGTTGTGGGTACCGATGATCAGGTCGATGTCGGGGCGGCCCGCCGTGCGGGCCGCGGTCAGCTTCCGCGCCACGTCCAGCTGCTGCTTGTCGGGCTCCTGCTGCCACTCGGTGCCCCAGTGCAGACTGACGAGGACCACATCGGCACCGGCATGGCGGGCGGCTCGTGCGTCGGCCACGATCCGGTTGGGGTCGATGACGTTCACCGCCCACGGCTTCCCCTTGGGCAGGGGTATGCCGTTCGTGCCGTAGGTGTACGAGAGATGGGCGACCTGTGCACCGCCCGCGCGCAGCAGATTGGGGCGCGCGGCCTCGGCGGCGCTGCGGGCCGAGCCCGCGTGCCGGACGCCCGCGGCGTCCAGCTTGTCGAGGGTGCGTTCCACCCCATCGGCGCCGCCGTCCAACGTGTGATTCGAAGCGGTCGAGCAGCTGTCGTAGCCGGTGTTCCGCAGGCCCTGCGCGACCTCGGGCGGGGAATGGAAGGTCGGATAGCCGGTGAAGGGGCCCTCGGGCGGGGCGTACGGCGTCTCCATGTGGCATATCGCCAGGTCGGCGGAGGCCACGACGGGCTTGATCCCGGCCAGTATTCGGCTGAAGTCGTGTCCGGAGCCGTCTGCGTCATCGGCCGCCTGCCGGATGATCGACGGGTACGGGATGACGTCCCCGGTGGCCACGACAGTGAAGGGGCGCCGCTCGGTCGCGGCCGTCGGCGGCGCGGACTTGCGGACAGCGGCGATTCCGCCCGTCGACGCGTCCTGCCCCGAGCAGGCCGCGAGCGCGCCGAGCGCCAGCCCTGCGATGGCCAGCCTCGTACGCCGGGATATCAGCATGCGGGTATCTCCTTGCCTCGGCTACGTCTCTTCGCAGCGTGTACCGAGGCGGACAAACCCGACAGCCGAGAGGCCTCCCGGCTGGGCCGACAGGGCTAAAGGGTCATCAGCGGGTCATGCCGCCGGCCCCGTCGGCCCAATCCGCGTAGCGGATGCGGGAGATCTCCAGTACGTCGCCGAGCGTGGCCCACTCGTCCTTGCCGAGGCGGGTCAGCGGCCGGAGCTTCGTCACCTCCGGATGTCCGTCGACCATGACCTCTTCGGCGACCGCCGCGTGGATGACGCGGCCGAAGACGACCGTGGAGTCACCGAGGCAGACCGTGCTGTGCAGCCGGCACTCGAGGGCCACCGGGGAGTCCGCCACCCGCGGGGCCTTGACCCGGACGCTGGGCTCTTGGGCCACTCCGACCGCGTCGAACTCGCTGACGCCGGGCGGGAAGTCCGTGGCCGTGGCGTTGATCTGCTCGAAGAGGTGTTGCGGCGCGAGATTCACCACGAACTCGGCGGTCTCCTCGATGTTGCGCAGCGAGTCCTTCCGGCCGACCGAGGTGAACTGCACGACCGGGGGTGCCACACAGGAGATGGTGAAGAACGAGTGCGGGGCCAGGTTGGGAACAAAGCCGTCTCGTCCCACCGTGGAGACCCACGCGATGGGGCGAGGCACGACCACCGAGGTCAGGAGCTTGTAGAAGGAGTTCCGGTCCATGCCGTCGGGGTCAAAGTCGATACGCATGGCTGCCAGTATCCACACCGGAACGGAGCAGGCTAACGGCGGATCGACGGCCTGGCCCAGCTCCCATGTTCTCTCGCAGCCCGGATATCTTCCGGTTCGAGCCTGCGAGCATGTGGAAGTAGTCCTCTTCCGTGAGCCCCATGTGACTGTGTGGCTCACCGGTTCGGAAACGCCGCCGACAACGGGGTGCGCTGATGCTCGCAGTTCCCAGGGCGCCGAGCCGGAGCCAGCCAGGCGGGGGCGTGCGGCCGAAGACGCCCCTTCCCTCTCCGGCGTCGGGCTCGGGGCGTGACGGTCGGACGTGCCGCGGCCACGGGCACCACGCCCCCTGCCATAGCTGGCCGAATCCGGTGAGGCAGCCTGGTCGGCGTACGCGGCGAAAGCGCGAAGAGCCAGAAACAGCGGCCTCGCGCTCACCTCCTTCTCACACACCAGGGCAAGCGGGGAGAGCCCCAGCCAACGCCCGAGATCCTCGCCCACCATTCGCTCCCGCAGTTGCGCTCCGTCAGGTGCCGGAGAACTGCTGGCACACCTCGCCACCGTAGTCGGACTTCAGGCGGCCGCACTCGTACTTCGGCCACAGCTTGCCGCCGCGGCCGCGCGGTAGTGCACGGTCATGCGCGTGTTGCAGTGTCCGCACCAGATCACTCCGGCCAGCAGCGCCGGCCCGTCACGCAACGCGCCCATAATCAAAGAGCGTGCCCGGTTCGCCTCGATCCTGGCCAGGCTGCGCTCGTGCCGTTCGAGGCTGATATAGGCTGTCGCCGTTCCTTGAACCGTGACCCCCCTTCGGTCGATGAAAAGTGACCCCTTCCGTGATCATGTGATCAGTCTGGCTCCATGAGGGCCAGGTGGAAGAGGTGATCCGTGTGGAGGACTGGGCTGAGATCGGGCGGCTCCACCGCGCGGAGGGCATGTCGACGGGTCGGTGCGGCTGCGTCCATAGACGAACACGCTGGCACAGGCCGAGTGCCGGAGCATGTTCTGTATCACGATCCGGCTCGGGCGACGCCATTCTAGATGCCCCTTTCCCAGCGGGCTCGCACGCCAATCTGGATGCCATGGCCAACCCAGGAAGCGCAGCACCGCGTTGATGGTGGCCAACTCGTCGAACAAGGAATACGAGGCGTACGAGGGTTTGCAGCTGCTCGTCGGGGGGCCTTGACGACCTGCCCGTCCGTCAGGCGGACATAACCGATGGGCAGGGGAACGGCGAGTTTGCCGCGGCGGGCCTTGGCGATCCGTCCGTTCCACCCGCGTTCCGCGCAATTCGCGGCTCTTCACTGGGCGGTAGGAGGCTGAGGCCGGATGGCGAGGTGGTGTTGCAGTTCGCGGTGCCGGAACTGCCAGGCGTCGCCCGCACCGCGCAGAATCCCGAGTTGCTGGCAGTGGTGGAGGAACCGACCCAGCCGCCACGGAAGTTGGCCGCGCACACAGCACAGGAAAGCGATGTAGCGCAGCGCTAACGCGCCCCCGATGTTGAACGCGGGGAGGATGATGCCGAACGCGGGGGCGAGCGCAAGTCCGAGACACAGCCCGGCTGACAGGCCGCCTGTGAACCCCAGCCCAAGGGCAAGTCCGAGCCCGAATCCGTCTGCAAGCGCAAGCGCGAGTCCGAACCCGAGCCATTGGATGAGGTCGGCGCGGACCACGTCGCGGGGATCGCTGACGCGGATGTCCTCGTGATTGATCAGGCCCATCACGAGCGCAGCAAATGTTCCGGCCGTGACCCCATATGCGATCCCGGCCGCGAGCCCGTAATGAGGCGCGAACAAGAACCAGCCAATGAGCCCGCCTGCGGCGGCCCCGAGCGTGAGCGCGAGCGCTAGGCGTAGGTATCCGGCTGGTGCGCGCAGGTGCCGGAGGTTGATCCGGTCGCCGGGCTTAGGCCAGGGGCGCCCGGCCACCGCTACGGCAGCCCACGGCACGACCGGCACCAGTACGCCCACCTGGCCGGCGATGCTGGCATCGGTCAGGGCTGGCAGTGGGGCTGCTGCGACGACCGGGGCGGCGGCAGTCAGTAACCGGTCGACTCGGCGTACGCGGCGTACACCGCCCAGCGGCCATAGCTGGTCTAGGGCGATGTCCGTGCCGGACAACACGCGACCGACGACCGTACGGGCCGGCCGACGGCCGGGCGGAGTGTTGGCCTCGAGGTGGGCGGCGAGCATGGCCAGGCGACGCCAGGTGACCTCCGGGTCCAACCGGGCGGCCTTCAAAGCCGGATGATCCCGGTCGGTACTGCGGCGGGGAGCATGAATCGCGGCGCCGATGAAGTGGTCCAGCAGGTAGCCGTCGAGGCTGCCGGCCGCGGCGAGCGTGAGCATGTCCGCAGGATCACGCAGGTCCCCGCCGGAGGCATTGGGCTCTTGAAAGACCGTCGCGGCCAGCGTCAGGCGCCACGGGCTGTCCAGTGCGCGCCGCAAGGCCACCGTTTCCCTGCTCGCCGCGCTTGGGGAGACCCTGCCTGCCCCCGCCAGCGCGCGGCCCCGCAGCCTCGGCCGCGCCCCGGTCGCTCCGCTGCTGCTGCCGGAGGCAGCCCCAGCAGAGCCTCTTCCCTCTTCGCTGTTCCCGGCAGGGTCCGGTTCGAGGACGTTCAGCACGGCCTGCCAGCGCGCACGGTGGTGGGGGTCCTGGGCCACACGGTTGAGGAGGTAGTCGTGGGCCTGGGCTGGGGTTACGCGTCCGAGGGTGAGCACGGCGACGGTGCGGGCCTGCGCCCCTGCCGACCTGAGCGCCTTGTACTGGGCGCGGCGGCAGGTCAGGACTACCGGCGCGGTCTCGTAATCGTTGACTGCAGCCATCAGCTTCGCGGGGCGAGAGTCGGCCTGAAGGCGCCGAGCGCGGTCCATCTCGTCAACGCCGTCGATAACGGGCAGCACCAGCCGGGCGGCCACGAGGGCGTCCGCCTCGCGCCGGCGCACCCTAAGGACGTCGGTCAGATGCTGGGCCAGCCAGGCGTCGATGCTGCCTCCGGGCCAAGCCGGGGCGGACAGCCGCACCGGCACGGGAACCAGGGGGTGCTCGACGTGTCCCTGGGCCAAATCAAATGCCAGTTTCACGGCCGCCACAGTTTTGCCTACGCCTGCGTCCCGGTCGGCATCCGATCCGCTGACCGCTCCCGGGCTGCCGGTGATGACCAGACGTCCTGGCTGCAGTTGTCGGTAAAAGTGGGCGATCCTCTTCATACTCCATCCACCTGCGGCGTCAGCGTCCGCACATGTTCCACCGTCGATCACAGCCGGCGGGACGTCCACCGCCCCGCTGGCCGTTACGGTGAAGCCGACATCGATCAGCGCTCCTAGGCTGCCACCCAGCAGTTGCCGCAGCGCATCTTCCTCCGCCCGCGCCACCTTCACGGCCAACCGGCGCGCAACCGCCTGCGGATCCATCTCCGGCCCAGTCCGCCGCCAAATAAACCCCGACAGCACCAGGGACGCCGTGCCGCCGACCGCGCCTACCACGCTTGAAATCTTGTCAGCGACGTCGAACCCGTCCTTCACCGATCCCAGCGCGACGAATAAGCCGATCACGCCGACAACAGCCAGCACCGCCGCCACCACGCGCGCTGCGCGCCTCAGACTCCCCATGGCGTGTAATCTTGCCGCTCTACTTGGCTTGCCTTGCCAGAGTCACCGAACCGCAACCTGGCTCCGTCGGTCTTGGCCCTGGTGCTGCGCTACGGAAGGTTGACCCTGCCGTCTACAGGTCGGTGCACGCCCAGGCGCAAACGACCGCCGCCATGAAGAGCGGCGCGGTATCCGCACGCCGCCCCCGGCCCGGGTGGTGCGTCGTGCTTCGGGCAGGTGCAGCCAATGGTCAATGAGCGCCGACCGTCCCTTGCCGAAGTGCTCGGCCATCCCGGGTAACCATCGGGATCTGGCGGCGGACGGCCCAATCCTTGTCACACCGCCTGAGCCGGGCTAACGTCTCAGCGACTCGATACCGCTTTCCTCAGAACTTCGCAGGGGCCAGGTTGGCCGTGACGCCCTCCCGGTCGACCGTGGACACCCAGGCGATCGGCCGGGGCACGACGGTGGCGGTGAGCAGTCGGTAGAAGGCGGTGCGGTCGCACTGCTCAGGGTCGAAGTCGATACGCATGGCTGCCAGTATTCCCGGAGGCGGCCACGCATCCCAACGGCGGGTGGCGGCTTCACCCAGCCCCGAGTCCGCGGTCGGCCTCTCCGCATCCCGCAGGCGAAGGCAACGTCAGCCGATGGTGCGGAGGCGGAGAATCGAGTGCCTGTTCCGACCAGTCTCCGTCCTTGTGCACGCAGGCGCCGACCGAGAGCGGTTCCACATTCGACCCGCTCGGATTGCTGGAGTCGCTCGTGCTGCCGGCAATCAAGCCGAGCCCGAACAGACCGATTCCCAGTCGCGGCAGCGTCGCCCTGGCACGTCGTTCGTCGGCGTGGGGCCAGGAGCGAGCACTGCCCGCGGGTCAGCGGGCCGCGAACGGGTACTTGGCCCTTTCGCAGTACGGGCCGGCTGTCCCGATGAGCTGGAGGGGAGTTGATCATGGGAAAGTTGCTCTGCAAGCCGCTCGGCATGCTGTCCGGCGCCCTCGGCGGCCTGGTGGCGGGTGCCATCTTCAAGCAGGTGTGGAAGGTGGTCGGGGGCGAGAAAGAGGCTCCGAAGGCGACCGATGAGGGGAGCAGCTGGCGGGTGGTGCTGTCGGCAGCTGCGCTGCAAGGTGCCGTCTTCGCCGTAGTGAAGGCAGCGGTGGACCGCGGCCAGGCCGCAGGCGTACGACACCTGACGGGCACCTGGCCCAGTTGACGCATATGTGGACCTGCTCTGTGGACCTGCCGCGCCGAGGCCGGCCGGGCACGGCACTCGGCGCGGCAGCCTGCGTCAGAAGGCAGCTCTCACACCGACTCGCTGGGACCCCGAGACGTTCGTTCCGTCGGTGACCCTGATCCGGTACTGGTGCCGGGAACCGGGAGCCACCTTATCTGTGTAGTACATCCGCGGACGGTTCCAGAAGGTGGACCGCAGGCGGTGGGAGGTCAGGAATTCGCCGTCGCGGTAGATCCGGTACGTCAGGACCGCGTCATCCCGGTCCCAAGTGGCGCGCCATGAGAGCGTCACCCGGCCCGTCCGCTGGCTGGACACGGAGAGTGCCGGCGCCCTCGGTGCGCCCCTGTCGGGGCCGGCTTGGAAGCGGGTGAGGCCCTGCTGCGGTTGGCCGTTGACCGTGGTGAACTCACCACCGGCCCACAGAATGCCCTTGGCCATCACCATGGCACGGGGTCCCAGGTGCTCACCGAGGCCACCGTTGGTGTCAGGAAACCAGTGCAGGATGGACCTGTCGCCGGTGGACTGGGCCAGGAAGTGCTGGCGTCTGCCGTCGGGGAAGCCGCCCGGGGTCGTGCTGCAGTCGTGGGCGTGCGAAGCGCTGTAGAGCACCCCTTTGTAAACGACAAGGGCTTGGGTGGCCCCCAGGCAGTCGTCCCTCCAGAGCATCCTGTTGTCCGAGAGGCGGCCGGCGATGCGGCCGTCGAACCATCGCTCCCCGTTTCCCTCAGCCCCGACATAGACGTTCGTACCGTCCCTGGCGATCGCCTTGACCTGCGAGGTGAACGGCACCCAGTCATAGGTGCGGACGGGGCGGCCGGTCGCAAGATCGAGCGAGACCAGCGCATGCGACAGCCGGTGCTGCGCCCAGTGGAAGTCGCCGCCGACGATGAGCTGTCTGCGCCGTGGGTCGGCCATGATGGCCCTGACGGGCGCATCGAGGTGCACCGAGAACGGCAGCAACGCGCCTCTCGGGCTCAGGGAGGCGATGTGGTACCGGTTCCAGCCGTTGACAACGCGGAAGTCGCCGCCGAGGTAGACGGCGCTGTTCGTGGCGTCAATCGCGCGTACGGTCGCGGTGACGGTGGGCCTGAATCCCTTGCGTAGTGAGCAGTCGTCCGTGTTGAACGCCGCAGCGTTGGCGACACCGAAGCGGCCGACCCTGCCGAACGATCCACCGGCGTACAGCACTTTGCCGTCGGGTGAGGCCTTGAGCGCACGAACGGTGGCTCCGTCACGGCCGGTGAAGGGAGGCGCGCAGGGCAGCAGACGGCCCGAAGTCGCGTCGAATGCGGCGAAGTTGGTACGGCGTACCTCATGCTCGCCGGGCGCGGCGCCCGGCGGACGGACATGGTTGAACGTGCCGCCGACGTAGACGACGCCGTTCGCGTATGCCATGGCCCAGACGATTCCGTCCGTTTGCCAGGTGGCGATCGCGTCGGCGGTCACGGTCCGTCTGTCGGCTGCGCCGGAGGCCGGCGCGGTGGCAAGCGACGCAGCGGCGACGATCGCCGAGACGGCTGCGGTACTCGCGATCCTCTTGGAGGGTTTTCTCAGACGCATGAATACCCCTGGGGCATGGCGGCTATGGGCGACGACGGGGCGGCGAGTTACTCCCTCTCCCCGGGTGCACGCGGGCTCTCCGGAGACGCGATTGCGTCGGCCGCCGAAGATCAATCGCACCCAACGTCGTGGCATATCGGATGAAAAACACACTAAAGCCCATGCCTGTCGCTGCAACTCGATGGGCGGGCTCCTGTGGGCCACTTGGGAACGCCACTGCGTGCCGCGGACGTCAGGGCGACAGCGCGCTGTGCCGCTTTTGTTACCTTTAGGGCGCTTATCCGTAGACAGCGTTCCGAGGTGCGGGGCGCAGCAAGGAGTTCTCACTGGTCATGGCTGCGGAACTCGTCACCACCACTGAAATGTCACTGCGGATCAACGGCGAAGAAACCCGCCTCACCATCGACAACCGCGTCACCCTGCTCGACGTACTACGTGAGGGCCTGGGTTTGACCGGCAGTAAGAAGGGCTGCGACCACGGCCAGTGCGGTGCGTGCACAGTCCTGCTCGATGGCCGGCGCGTCAACAGCTGCCTGCAGCTGGCCGTCGCCGCGCAAGACTGCGATATCGTCACGATCGAGGGTGTCGCCGCCCTGACGCCGAGTGGTGAGCTGCATCCGCTGCAGCAGGCATTCATCGACCACGACGGCTTCCAGTGCGGCTACTGCACACCGGGCCAGATCTGTTCGGCCATTGGCGTATTGGACGAGGCCGAACGGGGCTGGCCCAGTCATGTCACAGACGACGTGGCGGCGGGCGTGGCCTCCGCGGCTGCCCTGGGCGCGGACGAGGTCCGCGAACGCATGAGCGGCAACCTGTGCCGCTGCGGTGCGTACACCGGAATTGTCGAGGCCGTTCTGGAGGCCGCGGGCACCGGCGGGCCCGCCGTCGAACGGAGCCGGCCGTGAAGCCCTTCGCCTATCAGCGCGTCACCGAACCCGAAGCGGCCGCTGCCCTCGTGGCGGACCACCCTGACGCGGTGTTCCTCGCGGGTGGCACCAACCTCGTCGACCTGATGAAACTCGGCGTCACCCGGCCGGGCGTCGTCGTGGACATCACCCGTCTTCCGTACGGCGGCATCGAGCACCGGAGGGACGGGAGCGTCTTCATCGGCGCGATGGTGTCCAACAGCGATCTCGCCGCGGACCGCGGTATCCGCGAACGCTTTCCGGTCCTCGCCCGGGCGGTCCTGTCCGGGGCCTCGGGTCAGCTACGGAACAAGGCCACCGCCGGCGGGAACCTGCTGCAGCGGACCCGCTGCCTGTACTTCCAGGACGTCACCAAGCCGTGCAACAAGCGCGAGCCCGGCACGGGCTGCTCGGCCATCGGGGGCAGCCATCGGGATCTCGGGGTCATCGGCACCTCGGACGCCTGTGTGGCGACCAACCCGTCCGACATGGCCGTGGCGTTGGCGGCGCTGGGCGCCATGGTTCACCTCAGGCTCGCCGATGGCACGGAGCGCGCCGTGCCCCTGTCGGACTTCTACCGGCTGCCCGGTGACACCCCGCACCAGGAGAACCTGGTGCGGCCCGGCGATCTCATTCGCGGTGTCGAGGTGCCTGCCCCGCCGCCGGGCGCGGCCATGGCGTTCCACAAGGTCCGCGACCGCTGGTCCTACGCCTTTGCGGTGGTCTCCCTCGCCTGCGTGGTCGCCACCGACACGGACGGGGCACTGCAGGAGATCCGGCTCGCGTTCGGTGCGGTCGCCCCGCGGCCGTGGCGAGCCTCGCACGCCGAAGACATGCTCGTCGGTCACGAGCCGACGACCAGCCGGTTGCGGGAGGCCGCGGCGGCCGAATTCGTTCAGGCGCGTCCTCTCCCCCGGAACGCGTTCAAGATCGACCTTGCCGCTGATCTGATGACGGCGGCCGTGCGCGAACTCGCGGGAGGTGAGCGGGCATGACGCTGGCCGAAGCGACTGTCGGCGCGGCGGTGAAGCGCATCGACGGCAGGGAGAAGGTCACTGGGACGGCCCTGTACGCCTACGAGTATCCGGTCCCGGACGCCGTCTACGCCTGGCCGGTGCAGTCGACCATCGCCCGCGGCCGGGTCCGTTCCGTCGATGGCCGCGACGCCCTTGCGATGCCGGGTGTCTTGTCCGTACTGGACAGCACCACGGCCCCGCGGCTCCATCCGGTGGACGCCCTCGAACTCATGATCCTGCAGTCCCCCGAGGTCGCGTACCGGGGACAGATCGTCGCCGCCGTGGTCGCGCGCACCCTGGAGGGCGCCCGCGAGGCCGCCTCGGCCGTCCACGTGGAGTACGACGCCGAGGAGCACGATGTCGTCCTCCGCCCCGACGCCCCGGGGAGCTACACCCCCGAATCCGTCAATGCCGGATTCCCGGGGGAGACGGCGAGCGGGGACGCCGCGGCCGCGCTGGCGGCGGCCCCGGTCACCGTCGACGCCAGCTACACCACCCCGGCGGAGCATGCCGCGCCCATGGAGCCGCATGCCACGATCGCCGTCTGGAGCGACGACACCCTGACCCTGTACACCGGCGACCAAGGGCCGTGGATGACGGCGGGCGCCATCGCGCAGCTCTTCGGTCTGGCGACCGAGGCGGTGCACATCGTCGCGGAGCATGTGGGTGGCGGCTTCGGATCCAAGGCGACACCGCGGCCGCCCGCCGTACTCGCGGCGCTCGCCGCCCGCGTCGTCGGGCTGCCGGTCAAGGTGGCGATGACCCGGCAGCAGATGTTCCCGCTGGTCTCCTACCGCACCCCCACGGTGCAGCGGATCCGGCTCGGCGCGGAACGGGACGGCCGGCTGACCTCGGTGTTCCATGAAGCGCTCCACCAGAGCTCGACCCTCGAGGAGTTCTGCGAGCAGACCGTCACGCCCACCCGCATGATGTACGCCGCGCCCAACCGCCTGACCACGCACCGGCTGGTGCGCCTCGATGTGCCCACCCCATCCTGGGTCCGGGCCCCTGGCGAGACGCCCGGCATGTTCGCGCTGGAGTCGGCGATGGACGAACTGGCCTACGCGCTCGGCATGGACCCGATCGAGCTGAGGGTGATCAACGAGCCGTCCGTGGACCCGGAGTCGGGACTCCCGTTCAGCAGCCGCAATCTGGTGGGGTGCCTGCGGGAGGGCGCCGCCCGCTTCGGCTGGGAGCGGCGCGACCCGACGCCAGGAGCCCGCCGGGAGGGTCGCTGGCTTGTCGGCACGGGTGTCGCCGCCGGGAACTACCCCGTCTACCTGTGGCCGGCGATGGCCACGGCCCGCGCGGAACCGGACGGCCGGTTCGTCGTCGAGATCGCCGCGGTCGACATCGGCACCGGAGCCCGTACGGCGCTCACCCAGGTGGCGGCGGACGCCCTCGGGGTGCCGATCGAGCAGGTCACCGTGAACATCGGTCGCAGTGTCTACGGATTGGCGCCCTTCGCCGGCGGCTCCATGGGCATGGCCTCCTGGGGCTGGGCCGTGGACAAGGCGTGCAGGGCGCTGACCGGCAAGCTTGCCGAGGCGTCCGGCGCGGTCCCCGCCGAGGGGCTGGAAGCCCGTGCTGACACCACCGAGGATGTGCAGGCTCAGCGGCAGTACTCCCGGCATGCCTTCAGCGCTCAGTTCGCGGAGGTCCGGGTGCACGCCGACACCGGACAGATCCGCCTGGACCGGCTGCTGGGCGTCTTCGCGGCCGGGCGGATCATCAACCCCCGTACGGCGCTGTCGCAGCTGCTCGGCGGCATGTGCATGGGCATCTCCATGGCACTGCACGAAGGGCTCGAACCCGACGAGAAACTGGGCGACTTCGCGGTCAACCGCGATTTCGCCTCATACCACATCGCCGCGAACGCCGATGTCCGGGGGCTCGAGGCGCACTGCCTCGACGAGCTGGACGAGGAACTCAACCCGCTGGGCGGCAAGGGCATCGGCGAGCTCGGCATCGTCGGTACGGCCGCCGCGATCGCGAACGCGGTCTTCCACGCCACCGGTGCCCGCCAGCGGGATCTGCCGATCACCCTGGACCGTGTACGGGCAGCGACCGGCCGTGGGGGCCAGCCGTCGATGGCGGGCTGACTGCCGTCCGCTTCCCACTCGCCGGCCGGGGGCCTTCGCGCGCACGGAGAAGCGGCTGAGGGGCCGCTCGGCCAGGCGTTTCCCGGTGTCCGGGGCGGCGCGGCGGGTACTCGGTGCGGGTTCCAGGGTGGGGGCCGGAGCGGAGGCGAGAGGCATGCGGCGAATTCTTGGCAGCCGGAGGCGGGGGCAGCGGCGTCCGGCCCGGGGCGAGGTCGTCTACGGCCCGTACCAGCCGCCGGTGAAGACGCGCCGGCGCCGCAGGGCGCATACGGGCAGCGAGCCGGTCACGGCACGCAGCGACCTGGAGCTGCGGCGGCTGCTGTCGCTGATCTTCGGCCTGCTGTTCGTTGTGGGGGCGGCCGGTTTCGCTGTCCTCGCCTGGCGGGCCTCGCCGGGAGCGGCGCCGAACCGGGACACCTTCGTCTTCTTCGCGGTGCTGTGCGTGGCCTTCGCCGCGATAGCGGCCATCGACCTGGCCGTGGTGGCGCGGCGCCTGGCGGCCGCCCGTCGTCGCTCCGAAGAATCGGGGGGCGGGCGCCGATGAGCGGGCTGCTGGACGGGCTGCCGGCCGATCAGCGGCGCCTCCTGCGCCCCGCGCCGTCGCCCGAGCAGGAGTGGGCGATCCGCCCCATGCTGGCCACGCTGACCGACCGGCGCTCCTTCGATGACAGCTGGATCTTCGAGCGGAAGCTGGACGGCGAGCGCTGCATCGCCCTGCGGAGCGAGGACCGGGTACGGCTTCTCTCCCGCAACGGCAGGCCGCTGAACGCCACCTACCCGGAGCTCGCCGACGCGGTAGCCGCCCAGTCCTGCCGGGACTTCACGGTGGACGGCGAGATCGTCGCTCTGTGGCACGGCCGCACCGACTTCGCCCGGCTGCAGCGGCGGATGCAGATCGAGGATCCGGTGGCCGCCCTGGCGACCGGCGTCGCCGTGCACTACTACCTGTTCGACCTGCTGCGCCTGGACGGCTGGGACACCACGCGGCTGCCGCTGCGTACCCGTAAGTCACTGCTGCGGCGCGCCCTGGTCTTCCGGGACCCGCTGCGCTACACCCCGCACCGCAACCAGGACGGCCGGCAGCTGCTGGACCACGCCTGTTCGCGGGGTTGGGAGGGCCTCATCGCCAAGCGCGCCGACTCCACCTACCTCCAGCGCCGCACCACCCACTGGCTCAAGCTCAAGTGCGCCGCAGGGCAGGAGTTCGTCATCGGCGGCTTCACCGAACCCACCGGCAGCCGGGTCGGCTTCGGGGCACTGCTGCTGGGCTACTACGAGGGCGGGCGGCTGCGCTATGCGGGCAAGGTGGGGACGGGCTTCGACACCGCCACACTGCGCCGGCTGCGCGAGCGCCTGGACGGGCTGCGGCAGGACCGCAAACCGTTCCACGACGAGGTCCGGGAGCGCCGGGTGCACTGGGTACGCCCGGAGTTGGTGGCGCAGATCGGCTTCACCGAGTGGACGCGCGACGGCATGCTGCGCCACCCCAGATTCCTCGGTCTGCGCGACGACAAGCGCCCGATCGAAGTGGTGCGCGAGCGCCCCGTGTGAGGGCTCTGGTGACAGCCGCCGCGGTGAGGAGACCCATGGCAGCGACCAGGCCTCGGTGCTGTGAGGCCCAGAGCTGGTAACTGCGGGGGCTGGACCTGTCGTCGAAGATTCCATGGGCGCCGTAGTCACGGCCGTCGGGACCGTCGGCCGGCTCCCACAGGTTGACCGGCTGGTCGGGGTCGCGAGGGCCGTCGGTCTGCTGGGACTCGTAGCCGGTGATGGCCAGATAGCGGTCGAGCAGACCGGGGACGAGCCGGTTGGCGATCAGCGCGCCGACGGTCGAGCCGCCCACCCAGTACTCGCGCCGCCGGGGATGGTCGGCCGCGTACAGCACGGCCCGGGCGCAGACCTCCGGCTGGTAGATGGGCGGTACCGGTTGGGGGTGGCGGGGCAGCCGGGAGAGGACCCAGCTGAACTGCGGGGTGTTGACCGCGGGCATCTGCACCATGGTGACCCGCACCTTGCTCTTGTCGTGCAGCAACTCGCAGCGCAGGGACTCGTGGAAGCCCTGCGCCGCGTGCTTGGCCGCGCAGTAGGCGGCCTGCAGGGGAATGCTGCGGTAGCACAGCGCCGAGCCGACCTGGACGATGGTGCCGCGGTCCCGGGGGAGCATATGGCTCAGCGCCACCTGCGTGGCGTGGACGTAGCCGAGGTAGGTGACCTCGATGACTCGTTTGAACTCCTCCGGCCGCACCTCGGTCACCGGGGCGAAGACCGAGGTGAAGGCGTTGTTGACCCATACGTCGATGGGGCCGAGTTCCTGCTCGACCCGCCGTGCCGCGTCGGCCAGTTGTTCATGGTCGGCGGTGTCCAGCAGGATCGGCAGGGCGGTGCCGCCCACTGCCCGGATCTCGCCGGCGGCGCCTTCCAGGCCGCGCTCACCGCGCGCCAGCAGGGCCACCTTCGCTCCGCGGGCACCGAAGGCCCGTGCCGTGGCGCGGCCGATTCCGGCACTCGCGCCCGTCACCACCACGACCTGGGGACTCTCGCTCATGTGACTGGTCCCTTCCGAGGTGTGCCAATCCCGCAGAACGGCGTTCTCCAGTGCGTCGGTTACGGGCGCCCCGCCCCCGGGTCAGACGCGGGCGCGCCGGCGGGCCCGGTGACCGTCTCGGCCCGGCAGGTGCGCGGCGTACTCGACGAGCTTCTGGCGTACGCCCTTGCGCGCGATGCCGATCCGCTCCGGGTCGTGGACGGCGGCCTTCGCCGCCTTCTTGCCCTGCTCGAGGGTGATGTGCGGCGGGATGGGCGCGATCTCGCTGTCCACCTGGAACTCCAGCACCACCGGTCGATCGCTGGCCAGCGCCTTGTCCCAGGCTGCGCCGACGTCCTTCGGCGTACCGCAGCGGATCCCTTCCAGGCCGAGCAGCCTGGCGTACTCGGCGTAGGGGACGTCGGGGATCTGCTGGGAGGCGGGGTACTTGGGGTCGCCGCCCAGCGCCCGCTGCTCCCAAGTGACCTGGTTGAGGTCCTGGTTGTTGAAGACACAGAAGATCAGCGGAGCCGATCCCGTCATGCGCTTCAAGTAGCGCTTGATGGTGATCATTTCGTTCATACCGTTCATCTGGAACGCGCCGTCGCCGACGAAAGCGATCACCGGACGGTCGGGGTGGGCGAACCGGGCGGCGATGGAGTACGGCACCGCCGGGCCCATGGTCGCCAGCGTGCCGGAGAGCGAGGCACGCATGCCCTTGCGGAGTTTGAGGTGGCGGGCCCACCAGTTGGTGCCCGACCCCGAGTCGGCGGTGACGATGGCCCGGTCGGGCAGCCGTGGGGAGAGCTCGGCGGCGACCGCCTGCGGGTTGATGACCCCTCCGAAGTGCTGCGCGGCGCGCTTCTCGCAGATCCGGTTCCACTCCCGGACGTGCTCCTCGATCTCCTTGCGCCAGCCGCGGTCCTCCTTGCGGCCCAGCAGGGGGATGAGGGCGCGCAGCGACTCCTTGGCGTCACCGACCAGGTGGGCGTCCATGGGGTAGCGCATCCCGATCATCCGCCCGTCGATGTTGATCTCCACGCCCCGGGCCTGGCCCTCGTCCGGCAGCCACTCGGCGTACGGGAAGCTTGTGCCGATCATGAACAGGGTGTCGCAGCTCTGCATCATCTGGTCGCTGGCCTTGCTGCCGAGGAGGCCGATCGGGCCGGTGACCCAGGGCAGGTCGTCCGGCAGCACCTCGCGGCCCAGGAGGGCCTTGGCGACGCCGGCCCCGAGGATTTCCGCGGTCTCCACCAGTTCGCTCTGGGCGTTGGCGGCGCCCTGGCCGATGAGCATGGCGACCTTGCGGCCGGAGTTCAGAATGTCCGCGGCGCGGCGCAGCTCGTCCTCGTCGGGCAGCACGCGGGAGGGGCTCCAGCCGACGCTGGAGTAGACGGATCCATGCCCCTTGGGCGGCGAGGGCACCGCCTCGGCCTCCTGAATGTCCTCCGGGATGATGATCGTCGAGACTCCGCGGGTGCTGAGGGCGGTCTTGAAGGCGCGGTCGATCACGTGCCGGGCCTGGGCCGGGTGCACCACCATCTGGCAGTACTCCGAGACGTCCGCGAGCACCTGTTCAAGCGCGATTTCCTGCTGGTAGTGCGAGCCCAGGCAGATCCGCTTCTGCTGGCCGACGATGGCCACCACCGGCTGGTGGTCGAGTTTGGCGTCGTACAGACCGTTGAGGAGGTGGACCGCGCCGGGGCCGGAGGTGGCCGTGCAGCAGCCGACTTCTCCGGTGAATTTGGCGTGGCCACAGGCCATGAACGCCGCCATTTCCTCGTGTCGCGTCTGGATGAATTCCGGGTCACCGGCCGCGCGGTCGAATGCGCCCAGCATGCCGTTGATCCCATCGCCTGGATAACCGAACACCCGCTGCACCCCCCAGGCCCGCAGGCGGTCCAGCACAAAGTCGGCGACCTGGCTCATGATGACTTCCTCCAGTCTCGACAGCGAGGCGGGCTTTGCGCGGGTTTCCGCGCAGCGCGGCACCTAAACCGGTGTTTGGTTGTGCCCCCGCTGGGAACGAGGGTCGGAGCACGACGACGGCCGGCAGCGCTGCCGAACTGCCGGCCGTTTGTCCGGTGATGAACTTGCCGATGGCTTACGGGAGTTCAAGCGGATCCGGGAGCCCCGGTGGAGGGCCGGTTGGTGATGGCCTCCCTGGCTTCGCTACCGTCGCGCGTCGACCTCGTCCTCGTATTCATCCTCGTCGTAGTCGTATTCGTCCTCGCCCTCGTCCTCGTCCTCGTCCTCGTATTCGCCCTCGCCCTCCTCCTCGTCCTCGTATTCGTCGCGGTCTTCGTCCTCCTCGGTCTCCTCTTCCTCTTCAGCGGGCTTTCCGACGGCCTCCTCGTGACTGCGCACGACCTCGCCGTCGTGCACCTCTCCCCGCCATCCCTCGAGTTCCTCCGCGTTGAGCAGGGCGTGGGTCATGACGTGGCGCCGGAAGTGCTTCAGCTCCAGACGTGCCCGTCGGCCCTGGGCCCGCCACAGATTGCCTGTGTGCTCGAAGAACCCTTGAGGGTGGTACTCAAGGACCAGCAGGATCCTGGTGAGGGTCGGCGTGATCTCGTGGAAGGTCACCGCTCCGTCCGCATGCCCCTTGGCGCCCTGCGACCGCCAGATGATCCGCTCGTCCGGCACCTGGTCGATCACCGTCGCGTCCCATTCACGGTGCGAGAAGGCGATCTGTGCCTTCCAGTGGGTCTCTGTCTCGTCTTCCAGTTCGACGTCTTCCACCTTCTTCATGAAGCTGGGGAAGTCCGGGTACTGCGTCCACTGGTTGTAGGCGACCGTTATCGGAACACCCACGTCGATCGTCTCGACGATGTTGGTGACCTTGAGCTTGCCCTTGCCGCCCTTCTTCTCGCCACCGCCGGGCAGAGCCTGCGTGACGGTTTCCTTCACCTTCTCCGCACCGGCGCTCACGAGCGCCGATGCCGGGGACTTTCCTTCGGCCAGTTTCCGCACTCCGGTGACCGCGGCCGTCAGGCCAGGACCGCCGCCGTTGTCCGCGTAATCGGCAAGACGCTCGGTCGCACCTGAGACACGCTTGGAGACGCGAGAGAGTGCACGCTCTCCCATGGCACCGATGAGGTTCTGTGCCTCACTCAGCAATCGCTTCGTGGGCAGTTCCTCGGCCAGGGAGCCGAGCCCGCCCCTGCGCTGACCGCCCGATCGCTCAGCCATACGTCATCATCCTCGGCTCCGGGGCCTGGGCCCCTCGTCGCTGCTACTCGTCTTCGGACGACTCATACCGCCCTTCTTCGACGGCTGGTCGGCGCCGCTCCGCTGCCGGGACGTATCACCGGGCCTCCGCCGGCCCTCCCGACGATCGCTGTCCTCGTCCCGCGACTCCTTGGCGGCTCTGGACGCCTTGGGCGCCTTCGGCTCCTCGGGCTCCCGCTCGCGCTTCCGCTCGGGCTTCCGCCGCTCCTCGGGCTCCTCCTCGGGCTGCTCCCCACTCGCGGCCCGGAGCGCCGAGGCCCGCTTCTCCAGCCGGTCGCTCAACGAATCCATGCGGCTGCGTGCCGCAGTCACGACGGCTCTCCTGCCCACCGCCATCAGATCGCCGCGGACGTCCTTGACGAGCCGGCCGAACTCAGGGGATCTCAGAATTCCCGCCCGTGGAACGAGACGGCGCCCTGCCAATCGGCTGCCTGCCGCGGCACCGGCAAGAGCGAGCGCCCACCGCGCCTTGCGAAGGCGTCCGAAGAGGTAGCCGCCGGCGACAGCAAGCGCCACCTGCCCGTTACTCATGATGTGTGTCTCCCTTTGCATCAGTGGTGATGCGCCGCCGGAGACCCCGCTACCGATCGGGCCAGACCCTGCAGCGCAGGAGGTACGAGACGGACCCGGTACGTCAATTATGGGGGAGCCTTTGCTCCATGTTCATCCCGAAAGAGCCCCCTTTACAAAGACCAGGAGCCTGGTCGCACAGAGTGAAGCAGGACCGCGGCAGCAGGGGCTACGCGACCGAGCCGTGTGCGACCAGCGCGGTGAGCGGCGCCACTCCGGCGACGGCCCAGGCCACGTAGTCGCCGATGTGCCCGGACTGCAGCCGCCGTACGGGGGGCCCAGACCCGCGCCGCCCCGGTGCGCAGGGGCCGCCACACCGCGAGCGCTGCCCATCCGGCGGCCAGCGCGGTGGATACCGGATCGAGGACCACCCCGGCCGTCGTCCGGTGCGCTGGAGGCGGGGAGGCCGGGCCCGTCGGTGCCTGGCCGCCGCCCAGCACCGTGGCGAGGTATCCGCTGTGGTCGGCGAACATGGCGCCCGCACGGCCGACCGCCACGGCGAACGCGGGGAGCACGCCCACAGCCAGTGCTCCCGCCGGCAGGACGACCATGGACCTCGGCATGCGGGGTGCGGCGCGTGTTCTGGATGCTGGCGGCGGTGCGAGAGGGCGTCGTTGACGCCGTCTGACAGCGCACATGCGTCGGGGACGCGTCGGCAACGGTGCTGACGCGTCCCCGGCGGCCGGATCCCGCGGTCAGGGCAGCGGGATGCGTACGACCTGCGGTTCGTGATCGCTGAGCTGGTTTGCGAACTCGGAGTTGATGTGCACGACGTCGTAGCTGTACGCCTTCGCCGCGAGGCCGGACGACAGCAGGATGTGGTCGAGCACCTGGGAGTTGCCCTCGTAGTCGTAGGTGTACCGCTCCGCGACAGGCAGCGTGCGGGGCAGGTCCACCAGGGCGTTGCCCGCGGTGAGGATGTCCGCGGTCTGGGAGAACTCGAAGTCGTTGATGTCGCCGAGCACGATCACCGAGGCGCCCGCGTCGACGGCCAGGATCTGGTCGACGAAGTTCTTCACCGCCGTGGCCTGGTTGTGACGCTGCGTCTCGGAGGAGCGGGTGGGCGGCTGGAAGTGGCCGAACAGCGGTTGGTCACCGCCCTTGGAGTTGAAGTGGTTGGCGATGACGAACACCGTCTGGCCGTTCCAGGTGAACTCGCCGGCCAGCGGCTTGCGGCTGGCGCTGAACGCCGAGTTGCTCGGGTCGATACGGCCCGGGGAGTACTTCAGGGACGGCACGCCGCCGGTGTTGATGACGGAGTTGGCCGTGGTGGACGCCCCGCCGGGGCGGTCGACGAAGGCCAGCCCGCGGTCGGTCCGGTACAGGAACACCTGGCGGATGTTGCCCCCGGGTTCGCCGCCGTCGGCGTTGTTCTGCGGGTTGATCTGCCGGAACGAGTAGCTCGGCCCGCCGGCCGCGGTGATCGCACTGATCAGCTTGCTCATGGTCTGGTCGCACGCGACCGTGCCGCTGTCCGTCGCACCGTCATTGTCCTGGATCTCCTCGAGGGCGAGCAGGTCCGGCGACTTGAGGTTGTTCACGATCTGCCCGGCCAGCCCGTCGAACTTCGACTGCGGATCCCCTGGGTCGAGGTTCTCCACATTGAAGGTGGCAGTGGACAGTTGACCGGCCGACGGCGTGGCGGTGGTCTCTGGTGTGAGGCCGCCGCTGGTCACCGACGGGGTGCTGGTAGGGAGCAGCTTGAAGTTGCCGAAGGAGTAGTCGAGTACCCCGGTCGTGGCGCCGGACAGGGTGTCGCCGACGTTCGTGGTCGGGGTGGCCGCCAGCGCGTCGTCCAGCAGCACGCGCTCCGGGTTGGCGTCCCCGGACTGCAGCACGATGCCGCCGCGGTTGGTACGGGTGGTGCTGCCCTGCGGGACGACCGGGATCTCACCGAACGTGTTGCGCGGGCCGACCACCTGGGCGTTGTCGATCTGGACGCGCATGCCCTCCAGCGACTCCCAGAAGTCGATGCCGTCCGCTGACGGATCGAAGGTGCCGCTGTTCTCCACGTCTCCCGTGGCGTCGTCCTCGATCACGGTGGCCGGCGGGACCCGGCCGCCGGAGCCGACCAGCGTCGTGGCGGGCAACGGTGCGTTGTGCGCCACGACATTCACCGTCGGCGAGGTGATCTCGGTGGTGGTCAGGTTGTTCGTGCCGCCGGTGCCGCCGGGGCGGAACTCGCTGACCGTGCCGCTCACCGTCACCGAGTCGGCGACGGCGACGGTCGGTGCGCTGCCGGTGTAAACGAAGATGCCCTCGCTGGTGGCCGGGTCGGCGTCCGGCTGACTGTCCTGCATCCAGAAGCCGGTGGTGCTCTTCGCGGTCACCACGCCGGGGATGCCGCTGACCTGCCGGCTGTTCTTCGGGGATATATGGCCGGCACTCTGGATGTCCCGGATGTGCGTGCCGCCACCGCCGCCTCCGCCGGAGGAGTTGCGCGGACCCGGCGCGGTCACGGTGAAGTCGGCGGAGTTGTTGTCGGTGTCGGTCGCACCGGCGTTCTTGCGCACTGCCGCGGTGGTGTTGGACAGATTGCCGGTCGGGGCCGCCTCTGATGAGCTCGCACTGCTGCCGTAGCCGACGAAGTCCCGTACGCCGGGCTGGGTCGCACAGCCGGTGCTGCAGGTCAGCTTGGTGGTGCTGGTGACCAGGGCCACCTTGGCCGCGGTCGCGCTCATCGCGATGCTGCCGGTGGCGTCCGGCGTGGGCAGTGGCGAGCCGCTGCCGGCGCCGGCGGCTTCCTGGATCAGGTAGTACTTGCCCGGCGCGATGCTGCCCGACAGCGGCGTCGTCGACCAGACCGATCCGGACGCGGAGGCGTACTGCACCGACCAGCCCGCGACGGAGACGGTGCTCGTGCCACGGTTGTACAGCTCGATGAAGTCATTGGTGAACTGGGCACCCGAGTTGCCGCCACCGCCGTAGATCTGGCTGATCACGATGTCCGGCGACGCCGCGTACGCGGTGCCTGCCGAAGGTGTGAGCAGTCCACCGACGACGATGGCCGCGGTACCTATCGCTGCTGCCGTCCGAGGCACGCCTCTTGGCACTGGCTCCATGGAAGTCCTCCCGAATACCGGCGAGTTCCGACATCGAGATGTGATATCGGCCCTACCGGGACACCATGCGACACCTGACCGACGCCCGGTAGTACAAATGAATAATTCAACTACCCGGAGTCCGCTCTGGCCTGACGGCCTGGCTCCATCGGCCACGGCCGGCGAGACCGCCGACGTCAACAGCACCCGCGGCCGGCCGCCGCCGGCCGGAGCGGTCCACAGGTCGGGCGCCGAAACCTCCAGTCCGCCCTGTCCCGGGCCATCGCCATGGAACGCGACCTCGGGGCGGAGCTCCTGGCCCCGCAGGGGAGCCCACCCCAGGGGGCGCCTGGCCGCACCGTCCTCGATCCGGTGGAGGCGATCGACGACGCACCACGTCCAAGAGCGGGACGTCGCACCCCGAGGTGACCGGGGCCTGCTCGGCGCCGAGGCTCGTCATGACGCCGTGAGCCCCCATGACAAGTAGTTCATCTTTACACCAACTACTCCCCGCAGAGTCGGGCAGTTCCGCCAGAATTGCCATGAGCGCGAGGTGTCGTCACGCGGGTCCTGGGAAACCGGCCAGCAGCGGCACTTGCACGACGTCGTTAGACAGCGTGGCCCGGTCCGGCCCGCCGGCCGGCGCCGAGTCAGCGGGACGGATATCTATGACCAGCGGGAACACGGGTCCTGAGGACTACGGTCGGGACCCGCTCGGAGATTTCCTCGGACGCTTCCTCGGTCTCGGGCCCGCCGGGCGGGGGCATGAGGCCAGGTATGTCGACTTCGGCCGCCTGATGAGCGAGCCAGCCCGGCAGCTCGTCTCCGAAGCGGCCACGTACGCCGCCCAGCACGGCAGCACCGACCTGGACACCGAGCACCTGCTGAGAGCGGCCCTCAACGCGGATACGACCCGCACCATGGTGCAGCGGGCCGGAGCGGACCCGGACGCCATCGCCGCCGAGATCGACCGGAAGGCCGGAGAGGGGCCGCCCCGCAGCTCCATCGCCGTGACCCCCGCCGTCAAACGCGCGCTGCTCGACGCCCATGAGATCGCCCGGTCCACCGGGTCCTCGTACATCGGTCCCGAACACGTGCTGGTGGCCCTGGCCGCCAACCGCGACTCCACCGCGGGGCAGATCCTGAACGCCGCCCACTTCACCCCCCGCACCCCGCCTGCGAGCGGTGTGGCCGGCCGGCGCACGGGCGGCCCCGTCGCCGAGGAGCGCCCCAGTCCGGAACGGCGCCGGGAGACGCCGAACCTCGACAAGTACGGCCGCGACCTGACCGCGCTGGCTCAGCAGGGGCGCATCGACCCGGTGATCGGACGGGAAAGCGAGATCGAGCAGACCATCGAGGTGCTGGCCCGCCGGGGCAAGAACAATCCGGTGCTCATCGGCGAGGCCGGTGTCGGCAAGACAGCGATCGTCGAGGGGCTGGCCGAGCGCATCACTGTGGGCGATGTGCCGGACATCCTGCTCGGCCGCCGGGTCGTCCGGCTGGACCTCTCCAGCGTGGTCGCCGGTACGCGCTACCGCGGTGACTTCGAGGAGCGCCTCACCGGCATCATCAACGAGATCCGGGAGAACTCCGACCAGTTGATCATCTTCATCGACGAGCTGCACACCGTTGTCGGCGCCGGGGGCGGCGCCGAAGGCGGCCCGATGGACGCGAGCAACATGCTCAAGCCCGCCCTCGCCCGCGGCGAACTGCACATCATCGGCGCCAGTACGCTCGAGGAATACCGCCGCTATATCGAGAAGGACGCCGCGCTCGCCCGCCGGTTCCAGCCGATCATGGTTCCGGAGCCCACCCCCACGGATGCCCTGGAGATCCTGCGCGGGCTACGGGACCGGTACGAGGCCCACCACCAGGTCCGGTACACCGACGCGGCCCTGCTCGCCGCCGTCGAGCTGTCCGACCGCTACCTCACCGACCGCTTCCTGCCCGACAAGGCAATCGACCTCATGGACCAGGCGGGCGCCCGTGTCCGGCTGCGCTCCGCCACCCGGGGCACGGACCTGCGATCGATGGAACGCGAGCTCGAACAGCTCAACCGGGACAAGGCCCAGGCCGTTGCCGCCGAGCAGTACGAGCAGGCCGTGCAGCTGCGAGACCGCATCGTGGCCCTGGAGCAGCAGATCGAGCAGGGCAGCCGTAGGGAGCAGCCCCGCGGCCGTATCCCCGAGGTCACGGTCGAGGACATCGCCGAGATCGTCTCGCGGCAGACCGGCATCCCCGTCAGCAGCCTCACCCAGGAGGAGAAGGACCGCCTGCTGGGTCTGGAGGAGCACCTGCGCAAGCGGGTCATCGGCCAGGAGGAGGCGGTGACCGCCGTCGCCGATGCCGTGCTGCGCTCCAGGGCGGGCCTGGCCGACCCCAAGCGCCCCATCGGCAGCTTCCTGTTCCTCGGCCCCACCGGCGTCGGCAAGACCGAACTCGCCCGCGCGCTCGCGGAGGCGCTGTTCGGCAGCGAGGAGCGCATGGTCCGCCTCGACATGAGCGAGTACCAGGAGCGGCATATGGTCAGCCGGCTCGTCGGCGCTCCCCCGGGATACGTCGGCCACGAGGAGGCCGGGCAGCTCACCGAGGTGGTGCGCCGGCACCCGTACTCGCTGCTGCTCCTTGACGAGATCGAGAAGGCTCACCCCGACGTCTTGAACATCCTGCTGCAGGTACTCGACGACGGGCGGCTGACCGACGCCCAGGGCCGCACAGTCGACTTCACGAACACCGTCATCGTGATGACCAGCAACCTCGGCTCGGAGGCGATCACCGGGCGCGGCGCGCTGGGCTTCGGCCCCGGCGACCAGGAGGCCGACGAGGAGGCCCGCCGGGAGAGGATCCTGCGCCCGCTGCGAGAGCACTTCCGGCCGGAGTTCCTCAACCGCATCGACGAGATCGTGATCTTCCGTCAGCTCGCCGACGACCAGCTGCGCCGGATCACCGACATGCTGCTGGACGAGACGCGGCGGCGGCTGCGCGCCCAGGACGTCGACGTCGAGTTCACCCCGGAGGCCGTCGACTGGCTCGCCCACCGCGGCTACCAGCCGGAGTACGGCGCCCGGCCGCTGCGCCGCACGATCCAGCGGGACGTCGACAACGAACTCTCCCGGATGCTGCTGAGCGGCAAGCTGCAGCCGCACAGCCACGTCGCCGTGGACGTCGCGGACGGAAAGCTGCAGTTCCGCTGGAACGGGCAGCTGGTCAGCACCCCGGACTGAGCGCGCCCCTGCGGGCAGCCGGCTCCTCAGATCCGGCTGCCCGCAGCGGTGTCGGAGGAGAGCCGCTGAGCGAGGTAGATCGGGATCACGGACAGCAGGACCATGACGGCGGCCACGACGTTGACCACCGGCGCCTGCCGCGGCCGGGTCATGTTGGAGAAGATCCAGATGGGCAGCGTCTGCACCCCGGGGCCCGCGGTGAAGGTCGTGACCACGATCTCGTCGAAGGACAGCGCGAAGGCCAGCAGCCCGCCCGCGAGCAGGGCCGTACGCACCAGCGGGAAGGTGATGTCCCGGAAGGTGCGGAAGGTGTCCGCCCCCAGATCCATCGCCGCCTCCTCGTACGTACCGGGCATCCGGCGCAGCCGGGCGATCACGTTGTTGTACACCACGACGATGCAGAAGGTCGCGTGGCCGACGACCACCGTGAACATGCCGAGCCCGACCCCCAGCGGCTCCAGCACCGTACGGAACGCGCTGTTGAGGGCGATGCCGGTGACGATGCCGGGCAGTGCGATGGGCAGCACCACCATGAAGGAGATCGTCTCCCGCCCGAAGAACCGGTAGCGCTGCACGGCGAAGGCGATCAGCGTGCCGAGCACCAGGGCGACGGCGGTGGCGCCGAGACCGGCCTTGACCGAGGTCCACAGCGCGGCCCGGGCGCCACCGCTGCTCCAGGCGTCGGCCCACCAGTGCGCGGTGAACCCCGAGGGCGGCCAGCCGAAACTGCGGTCCGGATTGAAGGAATTGACCAGGACCAGCAGCAGCGGGATGTAGATGACCGCGAAGCCGAGTCCGGCGGCGATGCGCAGAGCGATCCGCGCGGTGCGGGAGAGCGACATGTCCGATCGCCTTGTCGTCAGAGTCCGGCCAGGGCTCCACTGCGGCGCACCGCGAGCAGGTAGAGCACGATGATGGCGACGGGCACGGTGCCCAGCGCCGCGGCCAGGGGCAGGTCGAGGGTGATGTTGGAGTAGACGAGGTTGCCGATCAACTGGGTCTTGCCGCCCACGATCTGCACGGCGATGTAGTCGCCGAGGCTGAGCGAGAAGGTGAAGATCGAACCGGCGGCGATGGCCGGCCGGACCATCGGCAGTACCACCGAGCGGAAGGTCCGCCAGGTGCGGCCGCCCAGGTCGGCGGAGGCGTCCAGCAGGGCGCCCGGCAACTGCTCCAGAGCGGTGTGGACGGGCAGGATCATGTACGGCAGCCACAGGTAGGCCAGGACCAGGATCACACCGGTCAGTCCGTAGCCGGGCCCGTCGAGGCCGACGGGGGCCAGCAGCCAGTCCAGCAGGCCGTCCTGCGACAGCATGATCCGCCAGGCGTACGCCTTGACGAGGTAGCTGGCCCACAGCGGGGTGAGCAGGGCGACCACCAGCAGCGGGCGGTAGCGCGGCTTGGCCACCCGGGCGGTGTAGAAGGCTACGGGGAAGGCGATGACCACGTCGATGACGGTGACGGCGAGGGCGACGCCCAGGCTCCGCAGCGCCACGTCCCGGTAGACGGGGGTGGTCAGCAGCGCCTGGAAGTTCTCCAGGGTCCAGGACTTCACCACGTTCGAGGTGAACGGGTCGGTGCTCCAGAAGGCGGACAGGAACAGCGCCGCCAGGGAGCCGAGATAGGCCAGGATCAGCCAGGCCAGCGGCGCGGACAGGAGCAGGGACAGCCGCAGCCGGGGGCGGCGGTGCAGGGTCCCGGCGAGCCGCCGGGCCGGGCTGGTGGCCAGGCCCGGTCCGGCGGCGGGGGCGGTGTCGTGCATCTGTCAGCCCTTGATCGAGGTCCAGGCCTGCACCCACTTCGCGTACGGCACGCACGTGGTGTCCTTACGGCCGTCCAGGCACTGCGGGATGGGCGTGGTCCAGAAGTGGACGCGCTTCCAGTACGGCTCGTCAGCCGCGTGGTAGACGTCGCAGTGCTTCTTGTCGGCGGTCTCGTCACAGGCGAGCCGGTTGGCCGGGGCCTCTCCCCAGTACTCGGCGACCTGGGCGTTGACCTTTGGCGAGATGATCCAGTCGAACCACTTGTAGGCGCAGTTGGGGTGCTTGGCCTTGGCGGAGAGCATCCAGGTGTCGGACCAGCCGGTGGAGCCCTCCTTCGGCAGCACGGCCTTGACCGGCGCCTTCTCCCCCTGGGCGGTGTTGACGATGACCTGCCAGCTGGTGCCGAGAACGGAGTCGCCGGTCTTGAAGGCGGAGATCTCCTTGAGGTAGTCGCTCCAGTACTCGCCGATGTTGGCGTTCTGCTGCTTCAGCAGGGCGACGGCGGCGTCGAACTGCTTCTGGTCCAGCGCGTAGGGGTCCTTGATGCCCAGTTCCGGCTTGGTCTTCATCAGGTACAGGGCGGCGTCCGCGATGTACGTGGGCGAGTCGTACGCCGTGATGTGCCCCTTGTGCGGGGAGTTCTTGTCGAAGACCACGCCCCAGGAGTCCGGCGCGGGCTTGACCTTGTCGGTGCGGTACATCAGCAGGTTGGCGCCCCGGCCGTGCGGGATGCCATACGCAACCCCCTTGACGGAGTTCCACTTCTGCAGCTTGAGGCTGTCGAAGACGTCCTTGTAGTTCGGCACCAGATCGGTGTTGACCGGGGCGGCGTCACCGGAGGCGATCAGCCGCAGCGAGGCGTCGCCGGAGGCGGAGACCGCGTCGTACTGGCCGGTCTTCATCAGGCTGACCATCTCGTCGGAGGTCCCGGCGGTCTTGGTGTTGACCTTGCAGCCGGTCGCCTTCTCGAACGGGTGGACCCAGTCGACCTTCGGGTCGTTGGAGCCGTCCTCGGCGTAGCCGGCCCAGGCGATCAGGTTCACCTGCTCCTCGGTCTTGCCCAGGGACTTCTGCGCGGTGAGCTTCGGCGGCGTGAAGGTGCCGTCCGAAGCGGACTTGTCACCGGTTCCCGAGGAGCCGCAGGCCGTGGCCAGGGTGAGGACGGCGGCCGCGGCCGCGATGGTGAGGGGATGAGTCAGACGCACGGATTCTCCGTATCTGAAGTGGGAGGGACGTAGGGTCATCAGTCGGCTTCGGCGACACGGAAGTTGTGCCGTCGGTGCCAGCGCAGGGCGACACGCGAGCCTCGGTAGGCGGCGACGTCGGCGGAGGAGGTCTCCAGGTTCTGCTGGACAGCGGTCAGCCGGCCGCCCGCGTCGAGGTCCACGAGGAAGCGGGTGGCGTCGCCGACGTAGACGACTTCGGCGACGGTGCCGACCGCGGTGCTGTGCTCCGTCTCGTCCGCGGCCTCAGCGTCCGGCAGCAGGCGGATCTTCTCCGGGCGGATGCTGTACGTGCCGGACTTGCCGACCACCTTCTCGGCGGCCTGGCCGGTCAGCAGGTTGGAGGTGCCGACGAAGGAGGCGACAAAGGGCGTGGCGGGCCGCTCGTACACCTCGGCGGGGGTGCCGACCTGCTCGATCCGGCCGCGGTTGAACACCGCGATCCGGTCGCTCATGGTCAGCGCCTCCTCCTGGTCGTGGGTGACGAAGACGAAGGTGATACCGACGCTGCGCTGCAACTCCTTGAGCTCGACCTGCATTTCCTCGCGCAGCTTGAGGTCGAGGGCGCCGAGCGGCTCGTCCAGGAGCAGCACCTTGGGGCGGCCCACCAGTGCGCGGGCGAGGGCCACGCGCTGCCGCTGACCGCCGGAGAGCTGCGACGGGCGGCGCTTCTCGAAGCCTTCGAGGCGTACCCCGCGCAGGGCCTCCCGGGCGCGCTCCCGGCATTCGGCCTTGGGCACCTTGCGGATCCGCAGCCCGTAGGCGACGTTCTGCTCGACGGTCATGTGCGGAAAGAGCGCGTAGTCCTGGAAGACCGTGTTCACGTCCCGCTCGAACGGCGCGAGGCGGGTGACGTCCTTCCCCGCCAGTTCGACGGTTCCGCCGGTGGGCGCCTCGAAGCCGGCGATCAGCCGCAGCACCGTGGTCTTGCCGGAGCCCGAGGGTCCGAGCATGGAGAAGAACTCTCCGTCACGGATCTCCAGGTCCACCCCGGCGACCGCTTCTGTCTGACCGAAGGACTTACGCAGCCTCTGCAGTCGGACGGCTGTCCCTTCCATGCACGGGAACCTTTCTGGAGCTGTGCGGCGTTGAGTGAAAACATATGAACCCATAGTTCAATGCGGCAAGGGGCTGCTGCGGTAAAACTTGGGTCAAATGAGAAGGTGAGAGGCCGTGAACCGAGTCGCGCGCGAGCCCGGACAGGGACCGGCCCGTCATGCCGTCTTCACGCCCGTCGACACCCTGGCGCGGGTGGACGCCGTGGTGCGACGCCTGGGCGACGCCATCGAGCTGGGACTGCTCGCCGACGGGGAACAGCTGCCCGGCGAAGCCGAGCTCGCCACCCGGCTCGGCGTGTCGACCGTGACCCTGCGGGAAGCGCTGATGGCGCTGCGGCAGCGGGGCCTGGTCACCACCCGCCGGGGGCGCGGTGGCGGCAGCTTCGTCACCCGCCCGGCCAAGCCCGCGACCGAGCGGCTGCACATCCGGCTCGCCGACTGGAGCACCGAAGAGCTGCGCGACCTGGCCGACCACTGGGCCGCGGTCACCGGAGCCGCCGCCCGGCTGGCCGCCCGGCGCACCGAGCCGGATGAGCTGGCCCCGCTGCACCGCTCCCTCGCCGAGTTCGCGGAGGCCACCGAACCGGCAGCCCGCGCCCGGGTCCACGGACGCATCCAGGTCGAGCTGGCCGCGGCCGCGCAGTCCCCCCGTCTCACCCGGGAGACGGTCCGTTTCCAGACCGAAGTCGGGGCGCTACTCTGTCTCGCACTCGGAGGGGACGCGGACCTCGCCGGGATCGCCCGCCGTCACCGAGAAGTGATCCGTGCCGTGCAGGACGGCGACGAGGCCCAGGCCAGAACCCTGGCCGAGCAGTGCGTGCAGGACGTGATGGAGCGTCTGATCGAGCTGCGCCTCGGCCTCCCCGGCTGACGTCCCCCCGGCCACCGCCGGAGGGCTCCCCCGGGCCACCGCCTGACGGCACCCCCAGCGTTGGCCGGGGAAGGTGGCCAGGGCCCCCTCGTCACACGGCGGGCGCACCCGTAGGTGCCCGCCCCGCACAGCCCAGTCCCGGAGGCAGTCCGTGATCACCAGCTTCACTCCCGGCAGCGCCGCGCCGCAGGCCGGCGCGGCTCCGGCAGCGGCGGACGTGGCCGCCCGCATCCGCGACACCCTCGAGGACGTCTTCACCGCCGCCGCGCACATCCGGGACCATACGACCGCGCTGGCCACGGAGGCCGAGGCCGGCCGGCGCGCGCTCACCACGCAGGACCTGGCCGGTCTGCAGCCCGTGTTGAGGAGTCTGCTGACCCGGCACCAGCAGCTGGTCTCCGGCGCGGGCTTCGTGGCCGAGCCGGGCCTGCTCGGCGACACGCACGCCTGGCTGGAGTGGTGGCAGACCGGCCCCGACGGGACCGCGCGGCCGCTGCTGTTCGACCTGGACCCGGACAGCTCGGCGTACTCGGACTACACGCACTGGGACTGGTTCGCGCTGCCGCGCAGCACCGGACGGCGCGCGGTCTCCGGCCCGTTCGTGGACTACCTGTGCTCCGACGAGTACAGCCTGACCCTCACCGTGCCGGTGTACTCGGGCAGCCGCTTCCTCGGAGTGGCGGGGGCCGATGTGTATCTGCGGCACTTCGAGGCCGCGGTCCTGCCGCAGCTGCGGCGGCTGAACGGTCCGGCCTGCCTGGTCAACGCGCGCGGCCGGGTCGCCGCTTCCACCGACAAGCGGCAGCTGGCCGGCTCTCTGCTCAAGGGCCCGGACTTCGCCGCGCTGTCGTCCGGCCCGCAGGAAGGCGCAGAACACGGCGGGCTGTATCTGCGGCCGTGTACCGGCATCCCCCTGGTGCTGGTCACCCGGCCGACCTGACGGGGCGTGTGGGCACCGCTGACCGGACCCCTGTGGTGCGCCGGCCAGCGGAGTCATCGCGCTGCGGCCCGTCAGGTCCCGGCCTAGGCTGACGGGCATGAGCGCACACTTTGACGTGGTGGTCCTGGGCGCCGGACCCGGCGGGTACGTCGCCGCGATCAGGGCCGCCCAGCTCGGTCTGAGCACGGCGATCATCGAGGCGAAGTACTGGGGCGGGGTCTGCCTCAACGTGGGCTGCATCCCGTCGAAGGCCCTGCTGCGCAACGCCGAGCTCGCGCACATCTTCACCCAGGAGGCGAAGACCTTCGGCATCCAGGTGGACGGCCGGGTCAGTCTCGACTATGGGGTGGCGTTCTCCCGCAGCCGCAAGGTGGCGGACGGGCGCGTCAAGGGCGTGCACTTCCTGATGAAGAAGAACAAGATCACGCAGTATGAGGGGCGTGGCTTCTTCACCGACGCCTCGACGCTCCAGGTCACCCGGGCGGACGGCAGTACGGAGTCGGTCTCCTTCGACCACTGCATCATCGCCGCCGGCGCCACCACCAAGCTGCTGCCGGGCACCTCGCTGAGCGGGCGGGTGGTGACGTACGAGGAGCAGATCCTCACCGACCAGCTTCCGGACAGCATCATCATCGCGGGCGCGGGCGCGATCGGCGTCGAGTTCGCGTATGTGCTGCACAACTACGGTGTCGAGGTCACGCTTGTGGAGTTCCTCGACCGGATCGTCCCCCTGGAGGACGAGGAGGTCTCCGCGGAGCTGGCGAAACGCTACCGCAGGACGGGCATCAACGTGCTCACCTCCACGCGGGTGGAAGGCATCGACGACTCGGGCGACCGGGTGCGGGTGTATGTGACCACGGGCGGCCAGCGGCAGACGCTCGAGGCCGGCAAGGTGCTGCAGGCGATCGGCTTCCAGCCGCGCATCGAGGGCTACGGCCTGAAGAACACGGGCGTGCGGCTGACCCCGCGCGGAGCCATCGACATCGACGGCCGGTGCCGTACCAGCGTTCCGCACATCTTCGCCATCGGCGATGTGACCGCGAAACTCATGCTGGCGCACGCGGCCGAGGCCCAGGGGGTCGTCGCCGCCGAGACCATCGCGGGCGCGGAGACGATGGAGCTCGAGTATGTGATGATCCCGCGGGTGACGTTCTGCCAGCCGCAGATCGCGAGTTTCGGCTGGACGGAGGCGCAGGCGCGCGAGCAGGGCTACGACGTGCGGGTGGCGAAGTTCCCCTTCACAGCGAATGGCAAGGCGCACGGGCTCGGCGACACCACGGGCTTCGTCAAGATGCTCAGCGACGCCCGCTACGGAGAGCTGCTGGGTGCCCATCTGATCGGGCCTGAGGTGACCGAGCTGCTGCCGGAGCTCACCCTGGCGCAGCTATGGGATCTGACGGTGCATGAGATGGCGCGGAACGTGCACGGGCATCCGACGCTGGGCGAGGCGGTCCAGGAGGCGATCCACGGACTGGCCGGCCACATGATCAACATGTAGCCCGGGGGCCGTGCCAAGCCAGCGGCTGAGGTCAGCCTGCGGGTATCAACCCGCTGCCGCGGAGCGCACGTTGTCGGCCAGGCGCTGGTCGAGGGCCACGCGGATCAGGGCCGCCGCAAGGCGTGGCAGTTCGTCCTCGTCCACCAGCTTCGCAAGTTTCTCCGGTGAGGCCGGCAACCCGACGCGCTCGGCGCCGTCCAGGGTCCTGCGGTCGAAATACGGCCGCACATCCGTCCAGACGCCCTGCACCTCCCGCAGGAAGATACCGGCCCCGGCAGGGCCGATGCCCGGGAACTCCCGCAGCAGCTCGCTCAGATCCTTGTCCTCCTCGTGCAGCCGTCGCAGGTCGCCCTTGTACCGCTGCTGGAGCAGTTCGGCACCGGTACCCAGCATGGTGGCGGTCCGTTCGTCGTAGCGGCGGTAGCCGCCCTCGCCGAGTGCGTCGACGCGTTGCTGCCAGCTCGCCTTGGCCATGTCGTGCGGGGTGCGCATGCCGGCGGCGAACAGCGCGCGGGCCGTCGCCACCGCGATGTCCGCCCGGATCCGGGCAGAGAGCAACAGCGCGAGCACCAGCAGTTGGTACAGGGGTGCGGGGGCGTCCTTCAGCCTGATGCCGGCCTCGTCCGCGTAGGTTCGGCCGGCCTGGTCGAGCAGAGCCCGTACGACGGCTTCGTCCTTGGTGCTCATGGCGATCTCACCTGTTGGTTTCCGGGGTGTATGGCCTCTGCCGGCCGCGGTCAGGAGACCCGGCACGCCAAGCGGCGGTAGTACTCGGGAGCGCCGGCGCGCAGTCGCGCGGGGAAGGACAGCCATGCCGGTACGAAGACCTCGTGCCTGCGGCGTAGGACCGCGCGGTGCACGGCGTCGGCGACGCGCAGCGGTGACACGGAACGCGACCGCCTGAGCCGGTAGTGCCTCCCCTGGCGGTCGAAGAGCGGTATGTCGACGGCGCCGGGCAGCACGACCGAGACGAACACGCCGCGGCCTTGTGCCTGGCGGCGCACGCCGGCCGCCAATGTGCGCAGTCCGGCCTGGATCGCGGGGTACGCGGCCCTCTCCCCCGCCCCCAGGGTCCGGGCCATGGAGGCGACCAGGACGACATGACCCGTTCCCCGCCGCATCATGCCGGGCAGCAACGTCCGTACCAGGTGCGCGGTGGCGGACAGGTTGACGGCGACCAGCCGGTCAAGCGCCTCGGGTGGCATGTCGCCGAAGGGGCCCGCCCAGCCGATGCCGGCACCGGCGATCAGCAGGTCCACCCGTCCGGCCAGCCGCTCCGCCCGGCTCGCCATGGCACGGCAGCCGTCGGGCGTGGTCAGGTCACCGCACAGGGGTACGCCTCCGACCGCTGACGCGTCATCCGCCAGGCGGTCTCCATCCGCGTCGCTCAGCACCAACTGCCAGCGGCCCGCGGCCGCCAACCGTATGGCGACCGCCGCACCGAGGCCCGAGGAGGCCCCGGTCACCAGCGCCACGGGTAACGTGTCGCCGCCCTCGGGATTCGGGCCTGGAGCCGTGGCGGACCGGGACGTCGGCATGGTGCTCACGGTGCCCCCAGGGTGCCCGGCATACGAGTGGCGCCGGTCGTGCGGCTCCGGGCGCCAGAGGTGTGAACGTGTCGAAGGGAACATATCGCGCGTCGGCCGTTGCCTGGCCGACGGCGCGTCCACCACCCGCACGAAACCACCGGCCGCTGCCGGGGTTCACCGCGATGCGGCGTGATGAGCGAGCGCCGCGTGGGGATCGTCGTGGCGGCTGTCGGGAGCCGGGTCCGGGTGGACCAGGGCCGCGGTCAGCCCGGGGACGGCGTGCAGCAGGGCGTGCTCGGCCGCGACGGTGACGGCGTGGGCCTGGCGTACGGTCAGCTCCGCATCGACCGTCACGGCCGTCTCGGCGCGGAGCCGGTGGCCGATCCACCGCATCCGCAGCTCGCCGACGTCTCGTACGCCCGGAACCCGCAGCAGCGCTGCCTCGGCAGTGGCGACGAGGGCGGGGTCCACCTCGTCCATCAGGCGCCGGAACACCGCACGGGCAGCCTCCCCGAGCACAAGCAGGATCAGCGCGGTGACGGCCAGGCCGACGAGCGGGTCGGCGGCGCGCCACCCCAGGGCGACACCGCCTGCTCCGACCAGGACGGCCAGGGAGGCGAAGCCGTCGGTACGGGCATGCAGACCGTCGGCGACGAGCGCGGCCGAGCCGATGCGGCGGCCGACGCGGATGCGGTAGCGGGCGACCCACTCGTTGCCGAGGAAGCCGATCACGGCGGCCGCGGCGACCGCGGGCAGGTGCTCGACCGGGCGCGGGTGCAGCAGCCGGTCGACGGCGGTGTACCCGACCAGCGCGGCCGAGGCGACGATGGTGAGGAGGATGACGATCCCGGCGAGGTCTTCGGCGCGCCCGTACCCGTAGGTGAACCGCCGGGACGCGGCCCGCCGCCCGAGCAGGAACGCGACCGCCAGCGGCAGGGCGGTCAGTGCGTCAGCCGCGTTGTGCAGCGTGTCTCCGAGCAGGCCCACCGAGCCGGACCAGCCGACGACCAGCGCCTGGAGGACCGCGGTGGCGCCGAGTCCGGCCAGCGAGATCCACAGGGCCCGCAGGCCCTCGGCGGACGACTCCAGCGCGGGGTCGACTCTGCCGGCGGCCTCATGGGAGTGCGGCCGCAGAAGGTGTACCAGCCCGCGCCGTACGCTCGCCCACCGCCGGCCCGGATGCGCGTGCTCGTGGCCCTGCATGTTCGTCACCGTGGCACAGAACGGGCATTGCAGCCACCGCCGTTGTACGTCCCACAGGCAGCTGCGAGGCATGCGCACCTGCCCGCCCCAGTCCCGCTCCGCGGGCAGAGCGTCATCTGCGACGGTGGACGCATGGAGGTCGAGGTCCTGGGCGTGGACGCCTGCCGGACGGGCTGGGTGGGCGTGGTGCTGCGGAACGGCCGGTTCGTGGCCGCGTACGAGGCCGCCGAGCTGGGCGGGCTGCTGGGTCGTGCGCCGGAGGCGACGGTGGTGGGGATCGACATGCCGCTGGGGCTGCTGGACGCGGGGTGGCGGCAGGCCGACGAGCTGGCCTCCGCGCGCCTGGGCCCCCAGCGCGCCCGTGTGTTCCGGGTGCCGCCGCGGGAGGTCTGGGCCGAGCACGGTTACGCCGCGGCCAACCGCCGTTGCCGCTCGGTCACCGGCTCGGGGCTGAGCCGCCAGGCATGGGGGCTGCTCGCGAAGCTCCGCGAGGCCAACCAGCTCCGCGACAGCGGTGACGAGCGGCTGCACGAGGTGCATCCGGAGCTCTCCTTCGCGGCCCTGGCGGCCGGCCGGCCCGTGCCGTGGAGCAAGAAGAGCTGGAACGGACAGGCGGCCCGGCGCCGCCTGCTGTACGAGCACGGCATCGTCCTGCCCGAGGTCCTGGCCGAAGCCGGCCGGGTTCCGCCCGACGATCTGCTCGACGCCGCCGCGGCCGCCTGGAGCGCCCACCGGGTCGCCCGGCGCACGGCCGAGCCGCTGCCCGACCCTCCCGAGCGGACCGCGAACGGGCTTCCCGTCGCCATCTGGTGCTGATGGGCCGAGGTGCCGTTGGTGGTCACAACTGAGCGGAGGCACTCTGGAAGCAGGGCACGAGGAGGAGAGCTGACATGGCACGCTCAGTCGGTATTGACCTCGGTACGACCAACTCTGTGGTGTCCGTCCTGGAAGGCGGTGAGCCCACCGTCATCGCCAACACCGAGGGGTCACGTACCACCCCCTCGGTGGTCGCCTTCGCCAAGAGCGGCGAGGTGCTCGTCGGCGAGATCGCCAAGCGCCAGGCGGTCACCAATGTGGAGCGCACGGCCCGGTCGGTGAAGCGCCGCATGGGAGACGCGGACTGGCGCTTCCCGGACAAGGGCGACGTGGACGGCAAGCGCTTCACCGCCCAGGAGATCTCCGCCCGGGTGCTGCAGAAGCTCAAGCGGGACGCGGAGGCCTATCTGGGCGAGAAGGTCACGGACGCCGTCATCACGGTGCCCGCCTATTTCAACGACTCGCAGCGCACGGCCACCAAGGAGGCGGGCGAGATCGCGGGCCTGAACGTGCTGCGGATCATCAACGAGCCGACGGCCGCGGCCCTGGCGTACGGCCTGGACAAGGAGAACGAGCAGACCGTGCTCGTCTTCGACCTGGGCGGCGGCACCTTCGATGTGTCCCTGCTGGAGATCGGCGAGGGCGTTGTCGAGGTCAAGGCCACGCATGGTGATATGCAGCTGGGCGGTGACGACTGGGACCAGCGGATCGTCGACCACCTGGTCAAGCAGTTCAAGAACGCCTACGGCGTGGACCTGTCCAAGGACAAGATGGCCGTTCAGCGCCTGCGCGAGGCTGCCGAGCGGGCCAAGATCGAGCTGTCCTCGTCCACCGAGACCACGATCAACCTGCCCTACATCACGGCGTCCGCCGAGGGCCCGCTGCACCTGGACGAGAAGCTCACCCGCGCCCAGTTCCAGCAGCTGACCTCGGACCTGCTGGACCGCTGCAGGGAACCGTTCCACCAAGCGGTCAAGGACGCCCGGATCAAAGTCTCCGACCTCGAGCATGTGATCCTCGTCGGCGGCTCGACCCGTATGCCCGCCGTGACCGACCTGGTCAAGGAGCTCACCGGCAAGGAGCCCCACAAGGGTGTGAACCCGGACGAGGTCGTCGCCATCGGCGCCTCGCTCCAGGCCGGTGTCCTCAGGGGCGAGGTCAAGGACGTTCTGCTGCTGGACGTCACCCCGCTGTCGCTTGGCATCGAGACCAAGGGCGGCATCATGACCAAGCTGATCGAGCGCAACACCACGATCCCGACCAAGCGCTCGGAGATCTTCACCACGGCCGAGGACAACCAGCCGTCGGTGCAGATCCAGGTCTACCAGGGTGAGCGCGAGATCGCGGCATACAACAAGCGGCTCGGCATGTTCGAGCTGACCGGCCTGCCGCCCGCCCCGCGCGGTGTCCCGCAGATCGAGGTCACCTTCGACATCGACGCCAACGGCATCATGCACGTGTCGGCGAAGGACCTCGGCACCGGGAACGAGCAGCGGATGACGGTCACCGGCGGCTCCGCGCTGCCGAAGGAGGACATCGACCGCATGATGCGCGAAGCCGAGCAGTACGCGGAAGAGGACCACCGCAGGCGTGAGGCGGCCGAGACCCGCAACCAGGCCGAGCAGCTCGTCTACCAGACCGAGAAGTTCCTCAAGGACAACCAGGACAAGGTCCCGGGCGATGTGAAGAGCGAGGTCGAGGCAGCGGTCGCGGACCTGAAGGAGCGGCTGAAGGGCGAGTCCGCCGAGGGCGACAACACAGCCGCCATTCGCGAAGGCACCGAGAAGGTCGCCGCTGTCAGCCAGAAGCTGGGCCAGGCCATGTACGCCCAGGCCCAGGCGGGAGGCGGCGGTACGGCAGGCTCCGGTTCCACGGGAGCGGGCGGCGGCACCGCCGGCCACGGTGGCAAGTCCGAGGAAGACGTCGTGGACGCCGAGATCGTCGACGAGGACAAGCCGCAGGGAGGTACCGGATGAGTCACCTGACCGGCTCGCGGCAAGGGGGGCAGCCACCGAGCTCCGCGTCCACTGCGGAGCTCCGGGCCAAGCTCGCCGAGTGCAGCGCCGACCTGCAGCGCGTGAAGGCCGAGTACGACAACTACCGCAAGCGGGTGCGGCGCGACCGTATGGCGATCCGGGAGATCGCCGTGACCAACGTGCTCCGCGAGCTGCTGCCGGTCCTCGACACCGCCGCCAAGGCCGGTGAGCACGGCGATATGAGCGATGGGTTCATCGCCGTCAGTGATGCGCTGGCCACCCATCTGGGTGCGCTCGGACTGCAGTCCTTCGGCGAGACGGGCCAGCCGTTCGACCCCACCCAGCACGAAGCGCTGACCCAGTCGTACTCCTCGGAGGTGGACCGCCCGACCTGCGCCAAGGTCCTGCGCTCCGGCTACCGGGTCGGCGACCAGCTGCTCCGCCCCGCCCTCGTCGTCGTCGCCGCGCCGCCCGGCCCGGACGGCCCGGCGCGCCCAACGGGCCACGACGCGCCGTAGCCGGGTATGGACACACCCGGTGTGGACACAGAAGAAGGCATGGACACAGAAGAACAGGAGCGCGCGCAGGTGCGGGCTCGTCAGGAGGCGGCCCGGCTGGCTGCCGCAGAGGTCCGCGGGGTCGCCGTCACCTGGGTGGACAACGCGGGCCTCACCCGTGTCAAGGCCGTGCCGACCGAGCGCCTCGCGCATGCCGCGCTCCGGGGCGTCGGCATGTCCCCCGTCTTCGACGTCTTCGTCGTCGACGACTCCATCACCACCAGCCGCTTCATCGGCGGGCCCGACGGCGATCTGCGGCTCTTCCCCGACCTCGACCGGCTGACGGTGCTGGCCGCGCAGCCGGGCTGGGCCTGGGCCCCTGCCGACCGGTTCGACCAGCAGGGCACCCCGCACCCCGCCTGCCAGCGGATGTTCGCCCATCGCATGGCGCAGCTGGCCGCCGACCGCGGGCTGGAGCTCCGGATGGGGTTCGAGACGGAGTGGGTGGTCACGCGCGGCGACACCCCCGGGCCGGCGCAGCCGCACTACGCCGGCGCGGGCCCGGCGTACGGCATGGCCCGCGTCGTCGAGCTGTCCGACTACCTGCGTGACCTCCTCGACGCCCTCGCCGCCCAGCAGGTGGAGGTCCTGCAGCTCCACCCCGAGTACGCGCCGGGCCAGTTCGAGGTCTCGGTGGCGCCCGCGGACCCGGTCGGCGCCGCCGACCTCGCGGTGCTCGTCCGCGAGACGATCCGGGCGGTCTCCACACGGCACGGGCTCACCGCGGCCTTCGGCCCCGTAGTGGAGGCCGGAAGCGTCGGCAACGGCGGTCATCTGCATCTGAGCCTGTGGCAGGAGGGCCGTGATCTGTGCCGGGGCGGCGACGGCCCGTACGGCATGACGGTGACGTGCGAGGCGTTCCTGGCCGGTGTGCTGCAGGAGTTGCCCGCGCTCCTCGTCATCGGTGCGCCGTCCGTGGCCAGCTATCTGCGGCTCGAGCCCTCCCGCTGGGCCGGGGTGTTCCAGTGCTGGGGCCTGGAGAACCGGGAGGCCGCACTGCGCTTCATCACCGGAGCGCCGGACGATGACAGCGCGGCGAACGCCGAGGTCAAGTGCTTTGACGCGGCGGCCAATCCGTATCTGGTGGCAGGGTCGGTCATCGCAGCCGGGCTGGCCGGGCTCAAGGCGGGGCTGTCGCTCCCTGAGCCGGTGGCCGGCGACCCCGTGCACACCGGCACGCAGGCCCGCCTGCCCACGTCCCTGCCCGAGGCGCTGGAGTACTTCGAAGGGTCGAACGTACTCCGCGAGGCGCTGGGTGACCCGCTGTTCGAGGCCATCGCCGCCGTACGCCGGGCGGAAACGGCGCTCTTCGACGGCGCCACTCCGCAGGCCATCGCGGACGCCACCCGGGGGCGGTACTGAATGGCGGCGCTGCGGCTGCCGCCGCTGGTGGACCAGCACTGCCACGGGGTTGTCCACGCCGAGCTCGACCGCGACGGGTTCGAGGGGCTGTTGACGGAGTCGGACGCGCCGGCAGCGCCGGGCACCACCTTCTTCGACACTCAGGCGGGATTCGCGGTGCTCCGCTGGTGTCCGCCGCTGCTCGATCTGGAGCCGCACTGCCCTCCCGAGGACTACCTCGCCCGGCGGCGCGGCCTCGGCCCGTACGAGTCGACGCTGCGGCTGCTGCACGCCACCGATATCAGCGACTATCTCTGGTGGACGCGGGCATTCCGGGCGATCTGATGAGGCCTCATGAGCTGGCCGCGGCCGGTGGCGGCACGGCCCACGAGATTGTACGCCTGGAGCGGCTGGCCGAGCGGGTCGCCGATGCCTCGGACACCGTGGAGGGTTTCCTGGTCCGCCTGTCCGAGGCGATCTGGGGCGCGGCACGGAACGCGGTCGGCTTCAAGTCGGTGGCGGCGTACCGGTACGGGCTGGATCTGGACCCGGCCCTGCCCGGCCCCGCGGAGGTACGCGCCGCGGCCGGCCGCTGGCTCGCCGGACGTCCGCCGGGCAGCCGGGTGACCGATCCGGTACTGCTGCGCCATCTGCTGTGGTCGGCGGTGCGGACCGGGCTGCCGCTGCAGGTGCACACCGGGTTCGGCGACCCGGACCTGCGGCTCCACCGCTGCGACCCGCTGCTGCTCACCGACTTCATCCGGGCCGTCCGCGGTACGGGCTGCCGGCTGGTCCTGCTGCACGGCTATCCGTACCACCGCGGTGCGGCGTATCTCGCCAGCGTCTACCCGCATGTCTATGCCGACGTGGGGCTGGCCCTGAGCCACACGGGGGTGCGGGCCGAGGCGGTCCTCGCGGAGGTGCTGGAGCTGGCTCCGTTCGGCAAGCTGCTGTTCTCCACCGATGGCTACGGTCTGCCCGAGCTGTATGTCGTGGGCGCGCAGCTCTTCCGGGAGGCGCTGACGGCGCTGTTGACTTGCTGGGTGGACGGCGGCGCGTGGAGCGAGGAGAACGCGCAGCGGGTGGCGGCGCTCATCGCCGCGGGAAACGCGCAGCGCGTGTACGGCCTCCGGCCGGCTTCGCAGGAGCCGTAGGCTCGCTGCCCACGGCACGGTTTTTTGTCGTCACCCGCCCCTGGCGCGCAGCGCCGGGGGCGGGCCCTGGCCGGGACCGGTCAGCAGGCCATCAAGACGTCGGGACCGCAGGAGCGGTCCGCTGGGCACACGCCTCGGTGAGTTCCACCAGCGCCGCACGCAGATCCCCGGCGAGGCAGCCGATGTCCGGCAGCGCCTTGCCGTCGGCGACCAGCCCCACATGGACCCGCCCCCGGTACGTGGACAGCGCCAGCGCCAGGTTCTGCCCGCGGGCCAGCGGAGCCAGCGGGTACATCTCCCGCAGTGCACAGCCGCCCAGCGACAGCGTGAGCCCCGGCAGCGGGACGCTGGTCACCAGCAGGTCGAACAGCAGCCGGGCGGCGCTCCCGAGCAGCGGAGCACTGATCCGGTGCGCCAACGCCGGTACGTGGTCGGCCAGCAGCGCCACGGCACCGGGCCCGCTGGACGGGCCCGCGGCCTTGTTGCGGTCCATGGACGCGCGCACCTCGCGCAGCCGCGTCAGCGGGTCGGACTCTCCGACCGGCAGGTCGAGCAGGTATCCGGAGAGCCGGTTGCCGCCCGGTCCCTTGTGGCCGGGGCGCCGGCGGGAGACGGGGATCAGCGCGCGCGGCACGACGCGGTGGACGGTTTCTCCACGCGCCAGCATCCAGCGGCGCAGCGCTCCTGCCACCACCGCCAGCAGCACGTCGTTGACCGTGCCGCCACAGATCCGGCGGACCAGGTTGATGTCCGCGAGGTCGAGCACGGCGGTGCCGACGCCACGGGTTCCGCTGGGCGAGGCAGCGGCCAGGGCAGGGGTGTTGCGGACGTCCAGCGCCGCCCTCAGCACGGCGGCGCCGATGCCGACTGCCCGGCTGGCCTCCCCCCACTGGGTCCGCGCCATGCCGGCCAGCCGTGCGGGATCCGGGAGCATCTGACGGAGGCCGGTCCACGACTCCCACGGCGCTGTACGGGCCCCGGCAGGACCGTCGGAGGCCGCAGCCCGGGCGGCCATCAGGTCACTGCCCTGGTCGAGCAGGGCAGCTCCGAGCGCGAAGGCGCGCAGACCGTCGGCCAGGGCATGGTGGAACTTGACCAGGACCGAGAAGGGTCCGCCCTCCGGCCCCTCGATGACGTGGATCTCCCACGGCGGCCTGCTCCGGTCGAGGGGACGCGCCATCAGTTCGCCGACCCGTCCGAGGGCGTCGGAAGGATTCTGCACACCTGGCAGCCGCAGCAGACGCACATGGTGCCGCACGTCGAAGACGTCGTCGGTCACCCAGGCCGCGCCGCCGGGCGGCAGCAGCACATCCCGTACCCGTAGCCGCAGCCCGGGATGAGCGGCCGCCCTGGACGCGAGGAGATTCGCAGCCCGCCGTGCGTCGGTGTCCGCGGTGGGCTCGAACACTGCCAGCGCCCCGAGGTGCATGGGGTGGTCCGTGGACTCCAGATGCCAGAAGACCAGGTCCAGTGGGGCCAGAAGCTCATCGCTCAAGGAAGGGCTCTCCCGTCGGGTGTCACAGCCGAAGACGCCGGACTCCGTAATTCCGGTGGCGTGACCAGCAGTCAAGCGCCCTGCCTGATTACCGTCAAGGATGTGCGTATTTACGGGTGGTTACCATCCTGTGTCCCGGAGGCCGATGTCACCTCAACTCAGCGTCACGGACAGGGTGTCTCCGTCGATGGCGGGCAGCGTGGGGTCGACGTCCGGGAGTGTGACCTTGGGCCCGCCGGGCTTCGAGCCGTGGTCTCCGCCGCCCGTCCGCGAGGGAGTGGGTGACGGCGATGCGCTGCTCCGTGTGGGGCGCGGCGCCGGCGGGGTGCTGGACCTGCTGGGTTCAGCCGTCGGCGACGGCTTGGGCCGCGGGGTGTGGCGGGCGGGTGACGGCGTCGGGGAGGGCAGTCCGGCGCCGCTGTCCGGCAGGTCCGGGACCTCGAAGTGGCCGTTCATGAAGTAGGCGAACCACGCCTTGACGGTGCGCAGATAGTCCAGGGAGTGGTTGTAGCCGAGGATCGCGCGGTCGAGGTCCTGAGGGTTCGACAGGTCCCGTCCGCCCGCGCACAGATAGCGGCCGGCGGCCAGGGCCGCGTCGTAGATGTTGTTGGGGTCCATCTCGCCGTCGCCGTTGCCGTCGGCGCCCCAGGTGGCCCAGGTGGAGGGGATGAACTGCATCGGGCCGACCGCCCGGTCGTACTCGCTGTCGCCGTCGTACGTCCCGCCGTCGGTGTCCGAGATGCTGGCGAACCCGTTGCCGTTCAGCCGCGGGCCCAGAATCGGCGCGTGCGTCGTGCCGTTGGGACCGACCCGCCCGCCGCGCGCCTGGCCGGACTCCACCTGGCCGATCGCGGCCAGCAGTTGCCAGCGCAGGTTGCAGCCGGGGTTGCTCCGCGCGAGAGTGTCCTCCGCCCTCCGGTACGCGTCCAGGACCGTCCTGGGAAGGCCCCTGCCGGACGTCACCGCCGAGCCGGAGGACCGCTGGTGCGAGGAGTCGTCTGCCGGGTGGGACGCCTCCAGCCGCGGCAGCGCGGTGATGTACGGCGCGTTCCCCGAAATGGTGTCGTCCGAGGGCTGGATGACCCGTTCGGCGGACGGGGAGCCCTGCGCCGCGAGGCCCGAGGCCTGTGAGGCGGTCAGCGCCGCCATGGCCGCCGCCGCGACCGCCGTTCCGCCGACGCCTCGGCGCATCCTCCCCCAGCCATTGCCGGGCTGCGCCTCCGCGTCCATTCGCCCCGCCATGCTTTGACCACTCCCCGCGTACGTTCCTGGCTGCCGCACCGGGTGCGGCGTGTCTCTTACTCGCTCTACGGGGCGGGGCGGAAGATCCGTCGCGGCAGCTTGGTTACCGTTCGGTATCGGACTTTCGTCTCAGACGCCGAGCGGGGACGCGGATCCCCGGAAGGTACTGCGGTACGCGGTCGGGGACACACCCAGCGCTGCCTGCAGATGCTGGCGCAGCGAGGCCGCGGTGCCGAAGCCGGCGGCTGCCGCGATCCGGTCCACGGGCAGGTCGGTCTCCTCCAGCAGGTGCCGGGCGCGCTCGATGCGCTGCTGGGTCAGCCACTGGAGCGGGGAGAGCCCGACCTCCTCGCGGAACCGGCGGGTGAAGGTCCGTACGCTCATCGACTCCTTCGCGGCGAGTTCGCGCAGGGTCAGCGGCCGGTCGAGATGCTCCAGTGCCCAGGCGCGGGCGGCACCGGTGGAGTGGAACTGGGGCTCGGGGACCGGGCGTTGGATGAACTGGGCCTGGCCGCCCTCGCGGTGCGGGGAGACGACCGTGCCGCGCGCCACGTCGTTGGCGACCGCCGCACCGTGGTCGCACCGGATCATGTGCAGGCACAGGTCGATCCCCGAGGCGACCCCGGCCGAGGTGAGCACCTCTCCCTCGTCGGTGTACAGGACGTCCGGGTCCAGTTGGACGGCCGGAAACAGCTCCCGGAACCGGGCGGACGACCTCCAGTGCGTCGTCGCCCGGCGGCCGTCGAGCAGGCCGGCGGCCGCGAGTACGAAGGAGCCGGTACAGATCGAGGCGATACGGGTACCGGGCTTGATACGGGCGAAGGCGTCGGCGAGTGGCGCGGACAGCCGCCCGGTCCGCGGCTCGTAGTCCTCCCGGGAGGCCGGGACGAACACCGTGTCGGCCTCGCTCAGCGCTTCGGGGCCGTGGGCGACGTTGATGGTGAAGTCGGCGTCCGTACGGACCTCACCGGGGGTGAGCGTACAGGTCACGACCTCGTACAGCGGCTCGCCGACCGCGGACCCGGCCTGGCCGAACAGCCGGTGGACGATGCCCACTTCGATCGGCAGCAGGCCGTCGCGGACGAGGACGGCGACGCGGTGCCGGTCGGATTGCGTAAAAGCAGCCATGGCCCGATTCTTACAGAGCGCGGCAATTCGGCCATGCGGTTCCGGTGACGGCCGCCTGTGGCTCATCGGCTGTACATGGCCTCGATCAGGTCCGCGTAGATCTTCTCGACCATCCGGCGTTTGATCTTGTGCGAGGGCGTGACCAGGCCCTCGTCCTCGCTGAACGAGGTGGACAGCATACGGAAGACGCGGATCGACTCGGCCTTGGACACCCGGGTGTTGGCGGCGCTGATCGCCCTGCGCACCTCCGCCTCCAGGTCGGCGTCCGCCACCAACTCCTCGGGGGCGAGCTGCGGCTTGCCGCGGAGGGTGAGCCAGTGCGTGATCGCCTCCAGATCCAGCGTCACCAGCGCCGCCACATACGGCCGGTCGTTCCCGACGACGATGCAGTGCTCGATCAACGGGTGATCCCGTACCCGATCCTCCAGGACCGCGGGCGACAGGATCTTGCCGCTGCTGGTGACGATGATCTCTTTCTTGCGGCCGGTGATGGTGAGGTAGCCGTCCTCGTCCAGGGACCCGAGGTCCCCCGTGGCCAGCCAGCCGTCCCGCAGCGCCTCGGCCGTGGCCTCGGGATCGTTCAGGTAGCCGGAGAAGATCGTCCCGCCACGCAGCATGACCTCGCCGTCCTCACGGATGCGGACCGTGGTGCCGGGGATGGGGCGGCCCACCGTGCCGAAGCGCACCTTGCCCGGCGGGTTGGCGATCACGGCGGCGGTGGACTCGGTGAGGCCGTAACCCGCGTAGATCGTGACCCCGGCTCCGTCGAAGAACAGCCCGAGTCGGCGGCCCAGGGTCGAGCCACCGGTCACCGCGTTCTTCACCCGTCCACCCATGGCCTCCCGGACCTTGCTGTAGACCAACGCGTCGAAGAACTTGTGCTGGATGCGCAGTGCGGCAGCGGGGCCGGGGCCGGTCCCGAACGTGCGCTGCTCCCGCGCCTCGGCGTACCGCACCGCGACATCCACGGCCTTGTCGAAGATCCCGAGATTCCCGTCCTGTTCGGCCTTGTTACGGGCGGCGTTGAAGACCTTCTCGAAGACGTGCGGCACCGCGGGGACGAAGGTGGGCCGGAAGGCGGCGAAGTCCGGCAGCAGCGCCTTCGCGGATATGTCGGGCTGATGGCCGAGGCGCAGCCCGGCCCGGAGCGCCGCCACCTCGACCATACGGCCGAAGACGTGCGCGAGCGGCAGGAAGAGCAGGGTGGAGGGCTGGACTCCCTTCGGGAGCTCGAAGATCGGGCGCCAGCCGGCGATGATGGTGTCGCACTCGGCCATGAAGTTGGCGTGGGTGAGCATGCAGCCTCGGGGGCGGCCGGTGGTGCCGGAGGTGTAGATGACGGTGGCGAAGGAGTCGGGGGTGACCGCGAGCCGATGGCGGTCCACGACGTCGTCGGCCAGCCGCTCCCCCTCAGCGGTCAGCCGCTCGACCGCGCCGGCGTCCAGCTGCCACAGCCGGGTCAGCCACGGGAGCTGGCCGATGACCGAGGCCAGCGTCATCGCATGCTCCTCGTGCTCGACCACGCACCCCATCACGTGCGCATCGTTCAGGATCCAGGCGAGCTGCTCGGCGGACGCGGTGGGGTAGACCGGAACCGGCTGGGCGCCGATGCTCCACAGCGCGAAGTCGAACAGCGTCCACTCGTACCGGGTGCGGGACATGATGGCCACCCGGTCGCCGAAGCGGATGCCCTGCGCGAGCAGCCCCTTGGCCAGTGCCATCACCTGGTCGCGGAACTCGGCAGCGGTCACGTCCTGCCACTGACCGTCCACCTTGCGCCCGTACAGCACCAGGTCCGGTGTCTCCGCGGCGTGGTTGAAGACAGCGTCGGCGAGGCCCCCGACGTGAGGACCCCTCGCCAGGGGCGGCTCGGTGACTTCGGGCACGCGTGATCCTTTTCGGAGTACGGGTACGGCGTGGGGGGCGGCCGTAACGTACCGGTTCTCGCCGGCTACCGACCCCGCCGGTCACATTGCGAAAGGAAAACAGACAGTCGTTCAGGTCAGCGGTCTGACCTGGTGAAAAACGATCTCCGGCGGCCGGACGCCCATGCCACAAGACGGAGGCACCCGCCGCTACCTTCACCAAACCTCCCCATCGGCCGCCGGGCGGCCGGACGGGGAGGTGCGCCTGGACCCGGTGGGACGCGGGCGACGGGTGAGGGTTGAATGCGCGTCCGGGTGGAACTTGTGCGAGGCAGAGCGTTCAGTCCGCGCTCGGTGACCACCGTCAGGTCCGACCAGACGAGGACACCATGTTTCCTGCAAGCCGCGGTTCTGCTGAGCCGACCGAACCCGAACCCGTCCCACCCTCGCAGAACGCGACAGCGGCTACCCTCGCCGCGCACGACGTCGGTCTGCTCGTGCTGCGCCTGGGGGTCGGGTTGACCATTGCCGCCCATGGCGCACAGCACCTGTTCGGCTGGTGGGGCGGCCCGGGAATCGACAAGACGGCGCTGGGCTTCGCCTCGTTCGGCTATCCCGCGCCGAAGACCATGGCCGTGATCGCCGGCCTGGCGGAGGCCCTGGGCGGCCTGGGCCTCGCCGTGGGCCTGCTCACGCCGCTCGCCGGCGCCGCGGTCGCGGCCACCATGGCCAACGCGTTCGCCGTCGTGTGGCAGGCCGGGTTCTTCGGCGTCGCCGAGCTGCCGCTGCTCATCGGCATCTGGGCCGCCGGGCTCGCCCTGACCGGGCCGGGCCGGTTCGCCGTCGACGCGGCGATTCCCGGCCTGCGCTCGCACCGGCTCGCCTACGGTCTGGCCGCGCTGCTGGTGGGCGCGATCGCGGCAACGGTGACCATCTTGCTGCGCACCTAGTGCCGCGTCAGCCAGGGTTTGCCCGGTAGCGAGGCGACCTGGTGCGGTCAGCTGCAAGGCGCCGGATCGGCCTCGTAGTGGGCCTACTCGGTCGATCG